>NZ_PQMX01000022.1:0-87173 GCF_004368385.1 Burkholderia sp. B10
GGCTCGACGAGCGCCTCGCTGATCGGCGCGGGCGGATTCTGCACGGGCAGCAGCCCGCAGCCGGACAGCAGTGCGGCGGCCGCGAGAGCGACCATGACCGTCGACGACGGGAACGACATGCGGGATGCGGGAAACGGAAGTCCGCCGCTCATTGACACTCACTCCATGGGTCGGGGGGCGGGCCGTCAGGCTCGCGTCTGGCGATGGATGGCGGGTGCGGGCGGCGCACCACGCGAGGTGAGAGTTTAACGTGTCTTCCTTTCAGCACCCGATTTCTGCCGAGGAATGGGAGCGGGGCGCGGGGATTGCGCCGAACGGCCGCAACGGGAAGGAGCGGGGAAGGGGGCGGAAGCGCGCCTGACCGCGTGGCGGCGGACAGGCGGCGTCGGTGGTGGACGGGCCGGGCGGCCCTTGGAACGTCAGGCGTCCGGGTACCACGCGTCGCTGAATTCGCTGACCTGCACGTCGGTCAGCTCGGCGCGGGCGGCGAGCCA
This sequence comes from Burkholderia sp. B10, assembly GCF_004368385.1. NCBI lineage: Bacteria > Pseudomonadati > Pseudomonadota > Betaproteobacteria > Burkholderiales > Burkholderiaceae > Burkholderia > Burkholderia sp. B10. The sequence goes on from NZ_PQMX01000022.1 coordinate 495, forward strand.
TGCGCGCACGGTCTCGCGGTCGGCGTCGGTGGTCGTGCCGCGCGGCGCGCCGGAGATCACGTATGCGCCGATGCCTTCGTCGGCGGATGCGACGGTCAGCAGGCCGTTCGCTTCGACGAAGTCGATGAAGGCATCGATCAGCTGGCCGCGCTCGAGGTCGGACAGCTCGGTGCGGTATTGCGCGGTCGCGTTGAACGCGAGCTCCTGGAATTCGCCGATGTGGAGCTTCTTGCGTTGGCGGCGGTTGTGGCTTTTGCTCATGGTGTAGGTGCTGAGTGAATGCGGGGTGGAAAAGCGCAGCGCACCGGCGGGTGCGGAACGATTTGAGGCGTGCTGCCGTGATGCGAGATGATACGGGAAGGTTAGCGCTGCCGTCCGCGCCGCCAAAGGAGCATCGTCGGTTTACCTAAACAAACCTCAATATTTCGGGGCGGCCGCTGTTCGTCGATTGCGGATCGTCATCGGGCGGGCCCCATCGGGACTGATCGGGCGCTCCTGTCGTGCTCCAGCGCTCCGATCGGGCGATGCTACTTGCCGGTGCAGCATTTGTTCGGGCAATCGGGTTCAAACGAGATTTCTACGCGCCGCCCGTTGTCCACATCGCCGTGCGAATAGACTCGCGCACTCGTTTTGACGGTGCCACGCAGGAAGCCCAGTTGCTCGAGCAACGTTCGCCCTGCTTCCAGGCGAGACCGAGCAAGTTTCGATGCCTGGTGCTCGGCTTCTTCAGCGTGGCCGCTGACGAGTGTTGCTTCGTCAGTGGTGTGATTGGCGTAAGTGATCTGCTGATCGATTATCCAATTCGTCAGGCGAACGATCTCTGCATTCGGAACCGTCGAGCTGTTCGCGGGAAAATAAATATCGAAATTCTCGCTTGCGGTGCATGCAAATGAGGAATTGGATAGGGCGAGAAGTAGCGGGGTAAGATATTTATGCATTGTAGATTACATATCCTGCGATGCTGTCGGCATTGTTGATTGCCTGTTCCGGATTTTCGGTTCCAAGAGTCAAACACTTGTCCATGAAGTAGCGGTGATCTTTGGTTCCCATGGTGTCGCTAAAGTGACTCGCTTCATGAATCAACGTAGAAAAGACGGAATCCTTTTCCCACGAGAAATCACGCATTGTGCAGAAATCGGCATGTATCGCGATTGTATGGGTTGCTGTGTCCGGCGAGCAAACCTCAGCGACGACACCGGACGTATTGGGATTCGGAACGCACCCGATATATTGGTATCGGGCACCGTCCCAGCGCATGAAGTTTGATCCGGTAAGCTTGTTTAAGACTCTGACGATTGCGCTCAAGCCGCTAATCAGCGTCGCCCGCGTTGCGTCGTCGCTTCTGCCAAACCATTGTTGGACGCGGGCTTTATCGGCAGTGGACCAGCGCTGGAGATCCTTCATCCTTGCCTCGACAAGCGCCACAGCCTGGTTGCGCTTGTTCAGCACCATTTCCCGAAATTCCTTGTTGGTCATGTTCGGGCATATTTGTTCGGTGTTGATCGTGACGTCGACCGTGGAGCCCGGATTCGTGTTGGTGACCGCGCCGGAATGAACGAGGAACCACTCGCCACCATCATTCACGTCGAACTTGTTCGGCATGTCAGTTTTCCTTCGTATAGATCTTCAAGGATGCCGCAGAGCCGGTCCGGATGCGGTTGGTTTGCCCATGCGCGTCGGTGATGCCCGTGAATTCCTGCCCGGTATCGGTCACGACTCGATAGCGGACGTTCTGCAGCGCGCGGCCCCACTGATCGCGCAGCGTGTATTGCTCGTCATGCACCGCAGCTCGCGCGATTTCAACGATCGACTGCTCAGCCGTCCTCGTCGCGGCCTGTCCGCCGCCGTCAGTCGAGTAGTAGAACGTCGTGGAGGGCGACGCGCGGACGCGGTTCTGTCGGCACGGACATAGGACCCAATCCAGATCCTTGACCATGGCCTTTCCATCATCCAGCCATGTGCTGGCGCTGCCTCGTATGGGAAACAGCCCTTTGCAGTTGCCGCAGGTTGCCTGGTCGCCATCGCGCGCCATGGTGTTGCCGCGCTCGTCGTAGTGCGTTGACGAACCGCTAGCGACATAGCCGCCGGTCGTCGTGAGGCTGCCTTTGACTACCAGTTGTTCGAACATGATCGTGATCGATGGGAGTTGAGGGGCTTTCCGCGAAACAACTCGCTGATGCTCGCGGTGACACGACAAATTTTCATGCGCAGCGAGGCGATATTCACGCTCGGAGGGCGGATTCAAACAAGTCTCGTTGTCGAGAAATTTGCACTTGCGCGTGTGCTTCGTCGACAAACTGAGTTCAATTCGGTCTTGGTTCATGGCTTAAATGGTCGTTTGCCCGTTAATTCTCGAAAAACAGATCAAAAGGGAGAATTACGCAGAGTATTGCCAAGTGTTAAGTGGCGAGCGGAACGGAAAATTCGGATCGAACGACGCCCGCGGCTCCAATTTCTCGGGCGCCCGATTCGTCGAATGCAATTTTTCTGCGACACGGCTCGACGACGCGCGTCTGGTCCGAACGTCGTTCGAGAACTGCGACCTGAGCGGCGTCGATTTCCGAGGGGCGAACCTGGAAGGCGTGGATTTTCACGGCGGCACGTTCTGGAGCGCACCCGACGGATCGGTGCTGGACCAAACGAAGTTCGACGACACGCCGGAGGCGCGCCGTACGATCGAACGGAGCACGATCGCGAGAAAGGACCGGATCGAATGGTGCCCGGTTGCCCCGCGCGCCGACGCAGAACCGGCTTCGCTCGTTTCACGCACGAGGCTGAAAGGCAGGCCGGGCGAAGTCGTGCCGCGGAGCGGCTGGTGGATCAGCCCGGCGCTCGGGAGCGAGCAGGGGCGGCGCTATTTCAGCGCCGGAGAGAAGTTTCCGGACATCGAGTCGACCAGCTGGGGGCGCGTGATCTGGAGTTACAACGCCGACGATCAACGTTGAGACCGACGCGCGCCCGTCCCGGACGAGACGGGCGTGCCATCAGCGCTACATCAGCACGATATCGTACTGCTCCTGACTCAGATTCGACTCGACCTGCAGCGACACCGGCTTGCCGATGAAGTCGATCAGCATCGCGAGATGCTGCGACTCCTCGTCGAGGAACAGGTCGATCACCTGCTGCGCGGCGATCACGCGGAATTCGCGCGGATTGAACTGGCGCGACTCGCGCAGGATTTCGCGCAGCACGTCGTAGCACACGGTGCGCGCGGTCTTGACCTGCCCCTTGCCCTGACAGGTCGGGCACGGTTCGCACAACACATGCGCGAGCGATTCGCGCGTGCGCTTGCGCGTCATCTCGACGAGCCCCAGTTGCGAGAAGCCGTTCACCGTCACGCGCGTGCGGTCGCGCGACAGCGCCTTCTTCAGCTCGGAGAGCACCGCGTCGCGATGCTCGGCGTTCTCCATGTCGATGAAGTCGATGATGATGATCCCGCCGAGGTTGCGCAGCCGCAGCTGGCGCGCGATCGTGTGCGCCGCCTCGAGGTTGGTTTTGAAGATCGTGTCGTCGAAGTTGCGCGCGCCGACGTAGCCGCCGGTGTTCACGTCGATCGTCGTCATCGCCTCGGTCTGGTCGATCATCAGATAGCCGCCCGACTTCAGGTCGACGCGGCGCGACAGCGCGCGCTGGATCTCCGTCTCGATGTTGTACAGGTCGAACAGCGGCCGCTCGCCGGTGTAGTGATGCAGCTTCGGGCTCACCGCCGGCGTGAACTCGGCCGCGAATTCCGCGAGGCGCTGGTACGTCTCGCGCGAATCGACCTGGATGCGCGTCGTCTGGTCGTTCGCGAAATCGCGCAGCACGCGCTGCGCGAGATCGAGATCCTGGTACAGCAGGCTCGTCGCCGGCAGCCGCTGCGCCTGCGCGACGATCGTCGCCCAGGTCTTGCGCAGATACGCGACGTCGCCGGCGAGCTCCTCGGAGCTCGCATCCTCGGCGATCGTGCGCACGATGTAGCCGCCTTTCTCGTCCGGCGGAACCACAGCGGTCAGCCGCGCACGCACGGCCTCGCGCTCGGCCTCGCTCTCGATCTTCTGCGAGATGCCGATGTGCGGCTCCTGCGGCAGGTAGACGAGCGTGCGGCCCGCGATGCTCACCTGCGTCGACAGGCGCGCGCCCTTCGTGCCGATCGGGTCCTTGATCACCTGGACCATCAGCGTCTGACCTTCGAACACGATCTTCTCGATCGGCTGGTGCGGCGCGCCCGACTGCGGCTCGCCCGCGAGCCGCGGATGCCAGATGTCAGCGACGTGCAGGAACGCCGCGCGCTCCAGGCCGATGTCGATGAACGCCGACTGCATGCCGGGCAGCACGCGCACGACCTTGCCGAGATAGATGTTGCCGACCCGCCCGCGCGACAGCGTGCGCTCGACGTGAAGCTCCTGCACCGCGCCTTGCTGCACGAGTGCGACCCGCGTTTCCTGCGGCGTGAGGTTGATCAGGATTTCTTCGTTCATGGTGGGATTCAGAAGGCGACGCGCGCGGCACGGAGCAACGCGGCTGTCTCAAAAAGGGGCAGACCCATGATACCCGAATGGGAACCGGCGATTCGCTCGACGAATTCGGCCGCACGGCCCTGGATCGCGTATGCGCCCGCCTTGCCGAACGGTTCGCCGGTTTCGACGTAGCGCTCGAACGCGTCGCGCGGCGCGGCCGCGAAGCGCACCGACGAGCGCGACAGCGCCGGCGGCAGCAGCGCGCCGTCGGCGCCGATCACCGCGACGGCCGTCAGCACTTCGTGTTCGCGGCCGGCGAGACGCGTCAGCATCGCGAGCGCGTCGTCGGCGTCGGCCGGCTTGCCGAGGATCGCGCCGTCGATCGTCACCGTGGTGTCGGCGACGAGCACGGGCGCGGCCGGCTTGCCGCTCGCGACGAGCCGCGCACGCGCGGCCTCGGCCTTCGCGACCGTCACGCGCTGCACGTACGCGTCGGCCGCTTCGCCGGCGAGTTCGGCTTCGAGCGCCTCGGCGTCTTCGTCGGGGCGCGGCAGCAGCAATTCGAAGCGCACGCCGATCTGCTGCAGCAGCTCCTGGCGGCGCGGGCTTTGGGATGCGAGGTAAAGGATCGGGAAAACTGCGGGGGACGTGCTGGACGGCATGGTGTCGTTATCTCGGTGAACGCGCGCGGCGCGCGTCCCGAGGACGACGCGTCATGCGCGGTGGTAGGGGTGATTCTGCGTGATGCTCCACGCGCGGTAAAGCTGTTCGGCAAGCAGCACGCGCACCATCCCGTGCGGCAGCGTCATGCTGGAGATGCGCAGCAGCAGATCGGCGCGCGCCTTCAGTTCCGGATCGAGCCCGTCGGCGCCGCCGATCACGAACGCGACGTCACGGCCGTCCTGCTGCCAGCCGGGCAGCGCCTGCGCGAGCTGCATCGTGGTCCAGTCGCGGCCGCGCTCGTCGAGCGCGACGATGCGCGCGCCCTTCGGCAGCGCGGCCTCGATCTTCTGCCGCTCGGCCGCCATCACGCTTTCCGCGCTGCGGCCGCCCGAACGCAGTTCGGGCTTGATCTCGCGCAGCTCGATGCGCAACTCCGGCGGCATCCGCTTCGTGTACTCGTCGAAGCCGGACGCGATCCAGCCGGGCATCTTGTGGCCGACAGCGAGGATGTAAAGCTTCATCGAAACGACCGACTGCGACTCAGCGGCGGCGGGCCGCCGTCTTGCGCGCCGGACGGGCGGGCGCTTCCTCTTCCTCGTCGTCGCCTTCGCTCGCGGTCGCGAAGCCGCTCTGGCCCTTGTCGCCGCCGAGCTTCATCCGCACCGGCTTGTCGCCCCAGATTTCCTCGAGGTTGTAGTACTGGCGCAGCGCGGGCTGCAGGATGTGGACGACCGCGTCGCCGCAATCGACCAGCACCCATTCGCCGGTGTCCTCTCCCTCGGAGCTGACGATCTCGCCGCCGGCTTCCTTGACCTTGTCGCGCACGCTCGAGGCGAGCGCCTTGGTCTGGCGGTTCGACGTGCCCGACGCGACGATCACGCGGTCGAACAGTTCGGTCAGATGGCTGGTGTTGAACACCTTGATGTCTTGCGCCTTGATGTCTTCGAGAGCGTCGACGATCACGCGCTGCAGTTTGCGGATATCCATGGAATCAGGAATGGTAGAGACGATGTTGAAGAATATAGGCCCAGACGGCGGCCGGCACATGCTCGGCCGACGCGTCGGGCATTTGCGCATGACGCGCGATGCATTCGCGCAGGTGCGCACGGATGTCGGTTGCGGCGATATCGAACGCGAGCGTCGTATCGATCAGCAGACGCCCGGATGGCGTCGCCTTCAACTGCTCGGCATCGGCCCGACGCCGCGCAATTTCGCGTGCGACGTCGGCCGACGCCGCGCCGAGGTCGAAGCCGGGGCGCGTCGACGCGCACACGTGCGCGTAGTCGAACAGCTTGCGCCAGTCGCGCCAGGTGTCGAGGCGCACGAGCTGGTCGGCGCCGATCAGCAGCGACAGCGATGCATCGGGGCCGATGCGCTCGCGCCAGCGCGCGAGCGTCTCGACCGTGTAGGTCGGCCCGGCGTGCTCGATCTCGTCGGTCGCGACGGTGACCGCGACGCCCGGCAGCGCCAGCGAGCCGGCCGCGGCGCGGGTCATCGCGAGCCGATGCTCGGCGGCCGACACGTCGCGCTTCTGATACGGCTGTCCGGCCGGCAGCAGCACGAGCTCGGTCAGCTGCAGCACGTCGGCGAACCGGCGCGCGAGTGCGAGATGGCCATCGTGGATCGGGTCGAACGTGCCGCCGAGCAGGCCGATACGTTGTGACGGCGGCTGCGACGGCGGCTGCGACGGCGGCTGCGGGGCGGGGCGGGCGGAGGTGTCCAGAAAAACGTGTCCTGTCGTTGAGGCGGTCGGTCAGACCCAGTCGCGCGGCACGAGGAATTCCGCGAGACGCGCTTCCGCCGAGCCGGGCGCCGGTTGCCAGTCGTAGCGCCAGGTGGCCACCGGCGGCATCGACATCAGGATCGACTCGGTCCGGCCGCCGCTTTGCAGCCCGAACAGCGTGCCGCGGTCGAACACCAGGTTGAATTCGACGTAGCGGCCGCGCCGGTACGCCTGGAACTCGCGCTCGTGCTCGCCGTACGGCAGCGCCGCGCGGCGCTCGACGATCGGCAGATACGCGTTCAGGAACGCGTCGCCGACGCTTTGCATCATCTCAAACGAGCGTTCGAAACCGGGTTCCGAGAAATCGTCGAAGAAGATCCCGCCGATGCCGCGCGTCTCGTTGCGGTGCTTCAGGAAGAAGTACTCGTCGCACCAGGTCTTGAAGCGCGGGTAGAGCTCGGCGCCGAACGGGTCGAGCGCGGCCTTGCAGGTCTGGTGGAAATGCCGCGCGTCGTCCTCGAACGGATAAACCGGTGTCAGATCCATGCCGCCGCCGAACCAGAAGACCGGCGCTTCGCCGGCCTTCGTCGCGATCAGCATGCGCACGTTCATGTGGACGGTCGGGCAGTACGGGTTGCGCGGGTGCAGCACCAGCGACACGCCGAGCGCCTCGAAGCCGCGGCCGGCCAGCTGCGGGCGCGCGGCGCTCGCCGAGGGCGGCAGCGCGTCGCCCGCGACGTCGGAAAAACCGATGCCCGCGCGCTCGAACACGCGGCCGCCTTCGAGAATCCGCGTGCAGCCGCCGCCGCGCAGCCGCTCTTCAGGGCCGCGCTGCCACGCGTCGGTCGCGAGCGGCGTGCCGTCGAGCGCGCCGAGCGCGTCGGCGATGCGTGTCTGCAGGCCCTGGAGATACGTGCGCACGCGCGCTACGTCGTAGGTCGAATCGGTCATGTCTGGACTGGGCGCTCCCGCCGCAGGCGGGAGTCGCAAAAAAGGACGTCTGCCGGCCATTCTAGCGAACCCGGCAGCAGGGGCCGCCGGCTGCTCGCGCAGCGCGGCGGTGGCGGCATCACGTGCTCTTGCGGTTCAGCGCGCGAAAGCCGATGTCGCGGCGGTACTGCATGCCTTCGAAATTGATCTGATTGATCGCGTCGTACGCATGCTGCTGCGCTTCGCGCACCGAATCGGCGAGGCCGACCACGCACAGCACGCGGCCGCCGGACGTGACGAGCTTGTCGCCGTCGAGCGTCGTGCCCGCATGGAACGTCACCGCCTGCTCGGTTTCGGCCGGGATGCCGTTGATGCGGTCGCCCTTGCGCGGCGCATCCGGATAGCCGTGCGCGGCCAGCACCACGCCGAGCGCGGTGCGGCGATCCCAGTCGAGCTCGACCGTGTCGAGCGTGCCCGCGATCGCCTGTTCGACGACCTTCGAGAAATCGCTCTTCAGGCGCGCCATGATCGGCTGCGTCTCGGGGTCGCCCATCCGGCAGTTGAATTCGAGCGTGCGCGGATTGCCGTCCTTGTCGATCATCAGGCCCGCATACAGGAAGCCCGTGAAGCGGATGCCGTCCTTCTCCATGCCGCGCACCGTCGGCATGATGATCTCGCGCATCACGCGCGCATGCATTTGCGGCGTGACGATCGGTGCGGGCGAATACGCGCCCATGCCGCCCGTGTTCGGGCCGCGGTCCTCGTCGAGCAGGCGCTTGTGGTCCTGGCTGGACGCGAGCGCGAGCGCATGCTTGCCGTCGACCATCACGATGAAGCTCGCTTCCTCGCCGTCGAGGAATTCCTCGATCACGACGCGCGCGCCCGCATCGCCGAGCTTGTTGCCCGACAGCATCATGTCGACTGCCGCGTGCGCCTCTTCCAGCGTCATCGCGACGACCACGCCCTTGCCGGCCGCGAGGCCGTCGGCCTTCACGACGATCGGCGCGCCCTTGGCGTCGAGGTACGCGTGCGCGGCGGCTGCATCGGAGAAGGTTTCGTAGTCGGCGGTCGGAATGCCGTGGCGCTTCATGAACGCCTTCGCGAAATCCTTCGAGCTTTCGAGCTGCGCGGCTTCGCGGGTCGGGCCGAACACCTTCAGGCCGCGCGCGCGGAACAGGTTGACGATGCCGGCCGCGAGCGGCGCTTCCGGCCCCACCAGCGTGAACGCGACGCCTTCGCTTTCCGCGAAATCGGCCAGCGCGTCGAGCGACGTGATGTCGACGTTCTTCAGACGCTCGTCCTGCGCCGTGCCGCCATTGCCCGGCGCGACGTAGACCATCTGGACGCGCGGCGATTGCGCGAGCTTCCACGCCAGCGCATGTTCGCGGCCGCCGGAACCGACGACGAGTAGTTTCATGGGATTCCCCGCAGACTAGAAAACAGGGCGGCCGGCACGCTCAGGCGCGCCGGCCGCGAAATCGGTCGGGCCGCCGTCGCCATGAGGCGCACGGCGGCCGGCATCTCATTCCTCGACGATGACGGCGTTCGTATACACCTCCTGCACGTCGTCGAGGTTCTCGAGCGCGTCCAGGAGCTTCTGCATCTTCGCCGCATCGTCGCCGGTGAATTCGACTTCGTTCTGCGGCTTCATCGTCACTTCGGCGAGTTCGGCCTTGAAGCCGGCGGCTTCGAGCGCATCCTTCACCGCCGAGAACGCCTGCCAGTCGCACAGCACTTCGATCGAGCCGTCGTCGTTGGTGCTGACGTCGTCCGCGCCGGCCTCGAGCGCCGCTTCCATCAGCGCGTCTTCCGACGTGCCGGGCGCGAACAGGAACTGGCCCACGTGATCGAACATGAACGCGACCGAGCCGTCGGTGCCCATGTTGCCGCCGAACTTCGAGAACGCGTGGCGGACTTCGGCAACCGTGCGCGTGCGGTTGTCGGTCAGCGTGTCGACGATGATCGCCGCGCCGTTGATGCCGTAGCCTTCGTAACGGATTTCTTCGTAGTTCGCGCCGTCCGCGCCGCCGACGCCGCGGTCGATCGCGCGCTTGACGTTGTCCTTCGGCATGTTCGCGTCGGCCGCCTTGTCGACCGCGAGACGCAGCCGCGGGTTCGAGCTCGCGTCGCCGCCGCCGAGGCGCGCCGCGACCTGGATTTCCTTGATCAGGCGGGTCCAGATCTTGCCGCGCTTCGCGTCGGCCGCTGCCTTCTTATGCTTGATGTTGGCCCATTTCGAATGACCAGCCATACCTTTCTCCGTGCCCGGGCGCGTGGCGCGGGCGATTGTGCCAATGTGTCGTTGAATCGGCGGCCGTATCGGCGGGCGTGATGCCGCGGGGCCGCGCGTGTCGAGTGGAACGGGATTTTATCACGCGCAGACCGTCGCTTCGGGGCCGCCGCGCTTGGCCGAACGGCCGGCGCGGGGCCGTGCGGCCCCGTGCGGCAATGCGGGTCAGTTCTTGGTGCCGAACAGGCGGTCGCCCGCGTCGCCGAGGCCCGGCACGATGTACGCGTGCTCGTTCAGGTGCGAATCGAGCGACGCGACGTACAGCTTCACGTCCGGATGGGCGTCCTGGAACACCTGCACGCCCTCGGGCGCGGCGACCAGCGCGACGAACACGATGTTCGCGGCCGGCACGTTGCGGCGCTTGAGCACGTCCACCGCATGCACGGCCGAATAGCCGGTCGCGACCATCGGGTCGCACAGGATGAACACGCGGTCTTCCAGGTCGGGCAGGCGCACCAGGTATTCGACCGGGCGGTGGTCGTCGGCGCGGTACACGCCGATGTGGCCGACGCGTGCCGACGGCACGAGGTCGAGCAGGCCGTCCGACATCCCGATGCCGGCCCGCAGCACCGGCACGATCGCGAGCTTCTTGCCCGCGATCACCGGCGCGTCGACCTCGACGAGCGGCGTGGCGACGCGCCTGGTCGTGATCGGCAGGTTGCGGGTGATCTCATAGCCCATCAGCAGCGTGATCTCGCGCAGCAGCTCGCGGAACGTGCGCGTGGACGTGTCCTTGTCGCGCATGTGGGTCAGCTTGTGCTGGATCAGCGGGTGATCGAGGATGAAGAGATTCGGGAAACGGCTGTCCTGTTTCATGACGGGGTGCCTTGACGGCAAAAGGGAATGGGGGGCGAAGCCGGCGCCGGGCCGGCCGTCGCCGATGGCCGCAATTTTACCAAGGCGGGCCAGCCAATCCGGATATTATCGACGTCTCACGACAATCCGCGCGCCGCACCGGCCGGCGGCCGCCCGTTCGCGACCGTTCGCCGGTCCGGCGCCGCGGGCCGGCCTACCGCGGCGCGCGTCGCCATGAAGGAATCGACGATGGATCTCGGCATCGCAGGAAAGACCGCGCTCGTCTGCGCGGCGAGCAAGGGCCTCGGGCGCGGCTGCGCGGAAGCGCTGGCCGCCGAAGGCGTGAACCTCGTGATCGTCGCGCGCACGCGCGACACGCTCGAGCGAACCGCGGACGAGATCCGCGCGGCGTCGAACGTGTCGGTCGCCACGGTCGCGTGCGACATCACGACGCCCGACGGCCGCGCGGCCGCGCTCGCCGCGTGCCCGCAGCCGGACATTCTCGTGAACAATGCCGGCGGCCCGCCGCCCGGCGACTTCCGCGACTTCTCGCGCGACGACTGGATCCGCGCGCTCGAGTCGAACATGCTGACGCCGATCGAACTGATCCGCGCGACCGTCGACGGGATGATCGCGCGCGGCTTCGGCCGCATCGTCAACATCACCAGCTCGGCCGTGAAGGCGCCGATCGACGTGCTCGCGCTGTCCAACGGCGCGCGCTCGGGGCTGACCGGCTTCGTCGCGGGCCTCGCGCGCAAGGTGGCCGGGCAGGGCGTGACGATCAACAACCTGCTGCCGGGGCTGTTCGACACCGACCGGATCGCGACCACGCTTGCCGCGGCGGCGAACGCGCAGGGCGTGACGGTCGACGAGCTGCGCGCGCGCCGCACGCGGGACATCCCGGCCGGGCGGCTCGGCACGCGCGCCGAATTCGGCGCGGCATGCGCGTTCCTGTGCAGCGTGCATGCCGGCTACATCACGGGCCAGAACTGGCTGCTCGACGGCGGCGCCTATCCGGGCACGTTCTGAGGCGCCGCGCCGCTTCTCCCCACGACGACAACCGAACCAAGAAGGAATCGCAGATGAGCAAACCCCGCATCGCATTGATCGCGCACGACGCGAAGAAGGACGAGATCGTCGCGCTCGCGGGCCAGTACCGCGACACGCTCGCGCAATGCCGGCTGGTCGCGACGGGCACGACCGGTGGGCGCATCGCCGCCGCGCACGGGCTCGAGGTCGAGCGCAAGCTGTCGGGGCCGCTCGGCGGCGATCTCCAGATCGGCGCGGAGCTGGCCGACGGCCGCGTCGACGTCGTGGTGTTCCTGCGCGACCCGATGACCGCGCAGCCGCACGATCCCGATATCACCGCGCTGGTGCGCGCGTGCGACGTGCACGACGTGCCGGTCGCGACCAACGTCGCCACCGCGCGGATGCTGCTCGACGATCTGGCGCGCAACATGCAGGACGTCTGCTAGGCGGCAACCTGCAGGATTGCCCCTGCTCGCGGCAGGGCCGTGCGCTGCGCGCGGCGACGCGCGAGAATCGGGCGTCGGGCGTCGGGCGTCGGCCGTCGACCGTCCACCGTCGGACTGCGCGACGGCCGCCGGCGCGTGCCAGCACCGGCCGTCGCCGGCCCGCGCGGCGGCGCGCGAACCTTCCCTTCAAGCATTCACCCACGAGGAGCGAAACGATGCCGAAAGCAATCCGATACGACCAGCCGGGCGGCCCGGAGGTGATGAAGTGGGTCGACGTCGAGGTCGGCGAGCCGAAGGCGGGCGAGGTCCGCATCCGGCAGCACGCGGTCGGCCTCAACTACATCGACGTGTATTTCCGCACGGGCCTCTATCCGCAACCGCTGCCCGGCGGCCTCGGCATGGAGGCGGCCGGCGAAGTGACGGCCGTCGGCGAGGGCGTGAGCGCGCTCAAGGCCGGCGACCGCGTCGCCTACGTCGGCCAGCCGCCCGGCGCGTATGCGCAGGAGCGCGTGATGCCGGCCGAGCGGCTCGTGAAGCTGCCCGACGCGATCGGCTACGACGACGCGGCGTCGGTGATGCTTCAGGGGCTCACCGCCCACTACCTGCTGCGCCGCACCTATCCGGTGAAGGCCGGCGACACCATCCTGATCCATGCGGCGGCCGGCGGGGTCGGGCTGCTCGTGTGCCAGTGGGCGAAGGCGCTCGGCGCGACCGTGATCGGCACGGTCGGCTCCGACGAGAAGGCCGCGCTGGCGAGCGCGCACGGCTGCGATCATCCGATCGTCTACACGCGCGAGAACTTCACGCAGCGCGTGAAGGAGATCACCAATGGCGCGGGCGTGCCGGTGGTCTACGACTCGATCGGCAAGGACACCTACATCGGCTCGCTCGACTGCCTCGCGCCGCTCGGCTACTTCGTCAGCTTCGGCAATGCGTCGGGGCCGCTGCCGCCGATCGACTCGAAGGAATTCTCGTCGCGCGGCTCGCTGTTCTTCACGCGCCCGACGCTGTTCTCGTACATCGCGAAGCGCGCCGATCTCGAAGCCGCGGCCGCCGAGCTGTTCGACGTGATCCTGTCGGGCAAGGTGAAGACCAGCATCAACCAGCGCTATCCGCTCGCGGAAGTCGGCCGCGCGCACGCCGACCTCGAGTCGCGCAAGACCACCGGCTCGACCGTCCTCGTGCCGTGACGCCGCGCCTGCGTGCCGGCGCTGCGCCGGCACGCAGCGTGGCGACGCTGGCGGCGGCCGAACGTGCGGCCGCCGGCGCCTCTTCGATTCCCTCGCTCCCGCGCGCCGGCCATCTCGCCGCTGCTGCGCCGGCCGCTCGCCGCGCGCCGCGTTTACGCGTTTTTTATACCGCCCCGATCACCTTTGACCCGTCCTTTACGCACGTTCCCATAAGGTTCTAGTCGTCCGATTACGACGACGGAGAACACAAAAATGGATGGGGTTTTCATCGGCGCACTGGTGCTGTTCACCGCGCTGATCCTCGGCTTGCTTGCCGGTTGCGAGAAGCTCGCGCAATCCGGCCGCGGGGGACGCGCATGACCTGGATGCTTTGGCTCGCGGGCGCCTCGACGGCCCTGCTGTTCGCGTATCTCGTGTTCGCGCTGCTGCGCGCGGAGGACATCGAATGAACGCGAACGACGTGTTTCAGATCGCGCTGTTCATCGTCGTGCTGCTCGCGGCCGCGGTGCCGGTCGCGCGTTACCTGACGGGCGTGATGGACGGCAGCTCGCGCGTGGTGCGCGTGTTCGGGCCGCTCGAGCGCGCGCTGTACCGCATCGCCGGCGTCGATGCGGGCACCGAGATGAACTGGAAGCAGTACGCGCTCGCGACGATCGCGTTCAACGCGCTCGGCGCGCTGTTCCTGTACGGGCTGCTGCGGCTGCAGGGCGTCCTGCCCGGCAATCCGCAGCAGTTCGGCGCGATGACGGCCGACGGCGCGTTCAACACCGCGGTCAGCTTCGTCACCAACACCAACTGGCAGGACTACACGCCCGAGCAGACCGTCAGCTATCTGACGCAGATGCTCGGCATGACCGTGCAGAACTTCCTGTCGGCCGCGACCGGGATCGTCGTCGTGATCGCGCTGATCCGCGGCTTCGCGCGCCATACGGCGCAGACGATCGGCAACTTCTGGGTCGACCTCACGCGCGTGACGCTGTACGTGCTCGTGCCGATGGCCGCGCTGGTCGCCGCGCTGCTGATGAGCCAGGGCGTGATCCAGAACATGAAGGCGTACCAGGACGTGCCGGTGCTGCAGGCGAGCACCTATGCGGCGCCGAAGCTCGACGCGCAGGGCAACGCGGTGAAGGACGACCACGGCAATCCGGTCACGGTGCCGACTCCGCTCGTCAAGCAGACGCTCGCGATGGGACCGGTCGCGTCGCAGGAAGCGATCAAGATGCTCGGCACCAACGGCGGCGGCTTCTTCAACGCGAACTCCGCGCATCCGTACGAGAACCCGACGCCGTTCGCGAACTTCGTGCAGATCTTCTCGATCCTGATCATCCCGGCCGCGCTGGCGCTGGTGTTCGGCCACATGATCGGCGATCGCCGGCAGGGTGTCGCGGTGCTCGCGGCGATGACGGTCGCGTTCGCGATCGCGCTCGGCGTCGAGGTGAGCGCCGAGCAGGCCGGCAATCCGACGCTCGCGGCGCTGCACGTCGACCAGCAGGCGAGCGCGCTGCAGCCGGGCGGCAACATGGAAGGCAAGGAGACGCGCTTCGGCATCGCGCAGACGGGCATCTTCACGGTCGCGACCACCGCCGCGTCGTGCGGGGCGGTCGACACGATGCACGATTCGCTGACGCCGCTCGGCGGCCTCGTGCCGATGCTGCTGATGCAGCTCGGCGAGGTGATCTACGGCGGCGTCGGCTCCGGCCTTTACGGGATGCTCGTGTTCGCGCTGCTGGCGGTGTTCGTCGCGGGCCTGATGATCGGCCGCACGCCCGAATACGTTGGCAAGAAGATCGAGTCGTATGAGATGAAGATGGTGTCGATCGTCGTGCTGCTCACGCCGCTGCTCGTGCTGGTCGGCACGTCGATTGCGGTGCTCGCCGACGCCGGCCGGGCCGGCATCGCGAACCCCGGCCCGCACGGCTTCTCGGAGATCCTGTACGCGTTCAGCTCGGCGGCGAACAACAACGGCAGCGCGTTCGCGGGCCTGACGGTCGGCACGCCGTTCTACAACTGGACGACCGCGATCGCGATGTGGTTCGGGCGCTTCGGCACGATCGTGCCGGTGCTGGCGATCGCCGGCTCGCTCGCCGCGAAGAAGCGCATCGCCGCGACGAGCGGCACGCTGCCCACGCACGGGCCGCTGTTCGTCGTGCTGCTGCTCGGCACCGTGCTGCTGGTGGGCGCGCTGACCTACGTGCCGGCGCTCGCGCTCGGGCCTGGCGTCGAGCACCTGATGATGTGGCTGGGCGCGTGACGCGCGCGCATCGCGACACGTTGACAAGACTGAAGAGATTGAAGAGATCGCCATGACTCAACATTCCGCAACACGGTCCATGTTCGATCCGGCGCTGCTGCGCCCGGCGATCGTGGATTCGTTCAAGAAGCTCACGCCGCGCACGCAGCTGCGCAATCCGGTGATGTTCTGCGTGTACGTCGGCAGCATCCTGACGACCATCCTGTGGATCGCGGCGCTCGCCGGCCAGGCCGAGGCGCCCGCGGGCTTCATCCTCGCGATCGCGCTGTGGCTGTGGTTCACGGTGCTGTTCGCGAACTTCGCCGAAGCGCTCGCGGAAGGGCGCTCGAAGGCGCAGGCCGCGTCGCTGCGCAGCGCGAAGAAGGACGTGATGGCCAAGAAGCTGAACGAGCCGCATCCGAAGTCGCCGATCCGCATCACGACCGCCTCGGACCTGCGCAAGGGCGACGTCGTGCTGGTCGAGACCGGCGACGTGATTCCGGCCGACGGCGACGTGGTGGACGGCGTCGCGTCGGTCGACGAATCGGCGATCACCGGCGAGTCCGCGCCGGTGATCCGCGAGTCCGGCGGAGATTTCTCGTCGGTGACGGGCGGCACGCGCGTGCTGTCCGACTGGATCGTCGTGAAGGTCACCGCGAACCCCGGCGAGGCGTTCCTCGACCGGATGATCGCGATGGTCGAGGGCGCGAAGCGCAAGAAGACGCCGAACGAGGTCGCGCTGACGATCCTGCTGGTCGCATTGACGATCGTGATGCTGCTCGCGACCGCGACGCTGCTGCCGTTCTCGATGTTCTCGGTCGAGGCGATGAAGTCCGGCCACGTGGTGACGATCACGGTGCTCGTCGCGCTGCTGGTGTGCCTGATTCCGACCACGATCGGCGGGCTGCTGTCCGCGATCGGCGTCGCGGGCATGAGCCGGATGATGCAGGCGAACGTGATCGCGACGTCGGGCCGCGCGGTGGAAGCGGCCGGCGACGTCGACGTGCTGCTGCTCGACAAGACCGGCACGATCACGCTCGGCAACCGTCAGGCGTCGGCGTTCGTGCCGGCGCCGGGCGTGACCGAGGAAGCGCTGGCCGACGCCGCGCAGCTGTCGTCGCTCGCCGACGAAACGCCGGAAGGCCGCAGCATCGTGGTGCTCGCGAAGGAGCGCTTCAACATCCGCCAGCGCGATCTCGCGCAGCTGCAGGCGACGTTCCTCGGCTTCTCCGCGCAGACGCGGATGAGCGGCGTCGATCTGCCCGGCCGCGAAATCCGCAAGGGCGCCGCCGATGCGATCCGCCGCTACGTCGAGCTGCACGGCAGCCGCTTTCCGGACGACGTGCGCCGCGCGGTCGACGAGGTCGCGCGCCGCGGCAGCACGCCGCTCGTGGTCGCGGAGCTGCACGACGGCGCCGCGCGCGTGCTCGGCGTGATCGAGCTGAAGGACATCGTGAAGGGCGGCATCAAGGAGCGCTTCGCGGAGCTGCGCAAGATGGGCATCAAGACGGTGATGGTGACCGGCGACAACCGGCTGACGGCCGCGGCGATCGCGGCGGAGGCGGGCGTCGACGATTTCCTCGCGGAAGCCACGCCGGAAACCAAGCTCGCGACGATCCGCGAACACCAGGCGGCCGGGCGCCTCGTCGCGATGACCGGCGACGGCACCAACGACGCGCCGGCGCTCGCGCAGGCCGACGTGGCGGTCGCGATGAACACCGGCACGCAGGCGGCGAAGGAGGCCGGCAACATGGTCGACCTCGACTCGAACCCGACCAAGCTGATCGAGATCGTCGAGATCGGCAAGCAGATGCTGATGACGCGCGGCTCGCTGACGACCTTCTCGATCGCGAACGACATCGCGAAGTACTTCGCGATCATCCCGGCCGCGTTCGTCACCACCTACCCGCAGCTGCGCGTGCTCGACATCATGCATTTGACGTCGCCGGCGTCGGCGATCCTGTCGGCGGTGATCTTCAATGCGCTGATCATCGTCGCGCTGATCCCTCTCGCGCTGAAGGGCGTCGCCTACCGGCCGCTCGGCGCCGCGACGCTGCTGCGCCGCAACCTGCTGGTGTACGGGCTGGGCGGCGTGCTGCTGCCGTTCCCGTTCATCAAGCTGATCGACCTGACGCTCGCCGCGCTCGGCTGGGCCTGAGCGCACCGGATTCGAAGGAACCCTCATGAAAACGTTGATTCGCCCGCTGGTCGTGATCTTTGCCGTGCTGACCGTCGTGACGGGCATGGCCTATCCGGCCGTGATGACCGCGTTCGGTCAGGCCGTGTTTCCGGCGCAGGCCGACGGCAGCCTGATCGAGCGCGACGGCCGGGCCGTCGGCTCCGCGCTGATCGGCCAGCCGTTCGATGCGCCGCGCTACTTCTGGGGCCGCTTGTCGGCCACCGCGCCGATGCCGTACAACGCGGCCGGCTCCGGCGGCTCGAACCTCGGGCCGCTCAATCCGTCGCTCGCCGAGCAGGTGAAGGCGCGCATCGCCGCGCTGCGCGACGCGGGCACCGATTTGTCGAAGCCGGTGCCGGTCGACCTCGTGACGGCGTCCGCGAGCGGTCTGGACCCCGACATCACGCCGGCCGCGGCCGCGTACCAGATCGAGCGCGTCGCCAAGGCGCGCAAGCTGACGGCCGACGCGGTCGCGCAGCTCGTCGCCGCGAACACGACGGGCCGCCAGTTCGGCGTGCTCGGCGAGCCGCGCGTGAACGTGCTGAAGCTGAACCTCGCGCTCGACGCGGCGCAGGGCGGGCATTGAGCCGGGCGGGCGCGCTGGGCGTGGCTTGCGGCGAGGTGAGTCGGAAGCTACGTCAATCGCAAGCCGCCCGCCACAGGCCGCAAGCCGCGCGCGCCGTGAGCCGCCAAGCCGCAAGCCGGTCTCGCCCTGAACGACGGCGCGTGCGCCGTCTTTGCCTTTTGCGGCGATTTGGAACAACAATGCCGGTACTCGCGCGCAGTCCGGCGCTTCGCCTTCCTCCCGGATGAACCGTCCCGATCCCGACCAACTCCTCGACAAGCTGCAGCGAGATGCGGCAAAGCAGCGGCGCGGCCAGCTCAAGGTCTTCTTCGGCGCGTCTGCCGGCGTCGGCAAGACCTACGCGATGCTGCAGGCCGCGCGTCAGCGCAAGCAGGACGGCGTCGACGTCGTCGTCGGCATCGTCGAGACGCACGGCCGCAGCGAAACCGCCGCGCTGCTCGACGGGCTCGACGTGCTGCCGCTCGCCCATATCGAGTATCGCGGCCGCACGCTCGCCGAATTCGATCTCGACGGGGCGCTCGCGCGTGCGCCGCAGCTGATTCTCGTCGACGAGCTCGCGCATTCGAACGTGCAGGGCGCACGCCATCTGAAACGCTGGCAGGACGTCCACGAGCTGCTCGATGCGGGCATCGACGTCTACACGACCGTCAACGTCCAGCATCTCGAGAGCTTGAACGACGTGGTGGGCGCGATCACCGGCATTCGCGTGTGGGAGACGGTGCCCGACCGTGTGTTCGACGCGGCCGACGAGGTCACGCTGGTGGACCTGCCCGCAGAGGAACTGCTCGAGCGGATGCGCGACGGCAAGGTGTATCTCGCGCAGCAGGCCGAGCGTGCGGTGCGCAACTTCTTCCGCAAGGGCAACCTGATCGCGCTGCGCGAGCTCGCGCTGCGGCGCACGGCCGACCGCGTCGACGCGCAGATGCGCGAGTACCGTGCCGATCGCTCGATCCAGCGCATCTGGCAGGCGCGCGAGCGGCTGCTCGTGTGCATCGGGCCGGGGCCGGAGGCGCCGACGCTGGTGCGCGCCGCCGCGCGGCTCGCCGCGAGCCTGAAGGCCGACTGGATCGCCGTGTACGTCGAGACGCCGCGGCTGCAGCGGCTGCCCGACGCGCGCCGGCAGCGCACGCTCGATGCGCTGAAGCTCGCGGCCGAGCTCGGCGCGGAGACGGCCACGCTCGCGGGCGACGACGCGGTCGCCGCGCTGATCGGCTATGCGAAGGTGCGCAACGTGTCGAAGATCGTCGCGGGCGGTTCGCCGAAGGTCGGCGTCGTGCGGCGCTTCGCGCGGCCGTTCGGCGAGCAGCTCGCCGAGCGCGCGGGCGACGTCGATCTGATGCTGATACGCGCGTCGGCGAGCGACGAGGTGCGCGCGGCGCCGCTCGACGCGCGCGCGCGCGACTGGCGCGACGCGTTCGCGCAGTTCGGCACGCGGCGCTCGCCGCCGCGCCACTACCTGTACGCGGCCGCGATCTGCGCGGCGATCACCGGCTTGGCGAGCGTCGTGTCGGGGCGGCTCGACCTGACCAACCTCGTGATGCTGTACCTGCTCGGCGTCGTGTTCTCGGCCGTGCGGCTCGGGCGCGGGCCGGGCGTGCTGCAGTCGTTCCTGTCGGTCGCGGCGTTCGACTTCTTCTTCGTGCCGCCGCGCATGTCGTTCTCGGTCAGCGACACGCAATACCTGCTGACCTTCTTCGGCATGCTGCTCACGTCGCTCGTGATCAGCCATCTGACGTCGACGCTCACGCGTCAGGCGAGCATCGCGCAGCGCCGCGAGCGGCGCACCGGCGCGATCTATGCGATGGCGCGCGAGCTGGGCGCCGCGCTGACGACCGAGCAGATCGTCGAGATCGGCAGCCGCCACGTGAGCGAGGTGTTTCGCGCGCGCGTCGCGTTCCTGCTGCCCGACAGCGCCGACCAGGTGCGCCAGAAGATCGAGGACCCGGACGCCGCCGTCACGCTGACGGGCGCCGAGCTCGACAGCGACGTCGGGCAATGGGTGTACGACCAGCAGAAGCCGGCCGGCCGCGGCACCGACACGCTGCCCGCGACGGCCGCGCTGTATTTGCCGCTGAAGGCGCCGATGCGCACGCGCGGCGTGCTGGCGGTCGTGTCGCGCGAGCCGCACGAGCTGGAGGTGCCCGAGCAGCAGCGGATGCTCGATGCGTTCGCCGCGCAGATCGCGCTCGCGCTCGAACGCGTGCATTACGTCGAGATCGCGCGCGATGCGCTCGTCAACATGGAGTCCGAGCGGCTGAGGAACTCGCTGTTGTCGGCGATCTCGCACGACCTGCGCACGCCGCTCACCACCATTGTCGGCTTCTCGTCGATGCTCGCGAACGGGCGCGCGGCGGCGGAGGGGGCGGCCGCGTCGACCGCGTCGCTTGCATCGCCGGCGTCGTCTGCGTCGGCAGAGTCGTCCGCTTCGCCGGCGTCATCAGCGACGTCAGCGACGTCAGCGACGTCAGCGACACCAGCGACACCAGCGACACCAGCGACACCAGCGACACCAGCGACACCGACGACACCCGCGCCACCCGCACCCCTCGACGCCGCCGCTGCCCAGCGCTTGGCGCAGCGCGAACGCGAGCTCGTCGACGCGATCCACGACGAGGCGCTGCGGATGACGGGCATCGTCACGAACCTGCTCGACATGGCGCGGCTGCAGGCTGGCAGCCTGCAGATCAAGCGTCAGTGGTCGCTGCTCGAGGAAACCGTCGGCGCGGCGCTCGCCGCGTGCAAGCGCGTGCTCGCGCGGCATCCCGCGCGCGTGTCGCTGCCGGCCGACCTGCCGCTGCTGCAGATGGATGCGGTGCTGATGGAGCGGCTGTTCACGAACCTGTTCGAGAACGCCGCGAAATACACGCCGGCCGACGCGCCGATCGAGATCGGCGCCGAGCGCGTGAGCGACGACGGCCAGCCGTTCGTGCGCGTGTACGTCGACGATCACGGCCCCGGTCTGCCGCACGGGATGGAGACGCGCATCTTCGACAAGTTCACGCGCGGCGAGAAGGAATCGGCGACGCCGGGCATCGGGCTCGGCCTCGCGATCTGCCGCGCGATCGTCGAAGCGCACGGCGGTAAAATCGGCGCGCTCAACCGCACCGCGCCCGACGGACGCGTGACGGGCGCGCGCTTCTGGTTCACGCTGCCGGTCGACACGCCGCCGGCGGTGCCGGCCCCACCCGATGACGACATCGACGACGACATCGACGCGCCCGGCGCATCGTTCCCCTCCGAGCCCTTGCCTGACCATGACTGAACCGAGCCTGACCGTCGTCCTGATCGAGGACGAGAAACAGATCCGCCGCTTCGTGCGCGCCGCGCTCGAAGAGGACGGCATCGCCGTATTCGACGCGGAGACGGGCAAGCAGGGGCTGATCGACGCGGCGACGCGCAAGCCCGATCTCGTGATCGTCGACCTCGGGCTGCCCGACACCGACGGCCTCGACGTGATCCGCGAGCTGCGCGGCTGGTCGGAGGTTCCGGTGATCGTCCTGTCCGCGCGCACGCAGGAAGACGAAAAGGTCGCCGCGCTCGACGCCGGCGCCGACGACTACCTGACCAAACCGTTCGGCGTATCGGAGCTGCGCGCGCGCATCCGTGCGCAACTGCGTCGGCGCAACCAGGGCGGCGCGAGCGAATCGCCGAAGGTCGCCTTCGGCGGCGTGAGCGTCGATCTCGCGCTGCGCCAGGTGTGGCGCGACGGCGAGATCGTGCATCTGACGCCGCTCGAATACCGGCTGCTCGCGACGCTGGTGCGGCATGCGGGGCGCGTGCTCACGCACCGCCAGCTGCTGCGCGACGTGTGGGGGCCGTCGCACGTCGAAAGCCATCACTATCTGCGCATCTACATGGCGCACCTGCGCCAGAAGCTCGAACGCGATCCCGCCCAGCCCGAGCACATCGTGACCGAGACGGGGGTCGGCTACCGGCTCGTCGGCGTCGCGTGATGCGCGGTGCGTGATGCGTGACGCAGCGAGCGGTGCCGCACACACGGCCCGATTCCCCGTTATGCTGAGCGCTGCATGAACGAAACCGAGGAGGGTGCCATGTCCGTCCGTCTGGTCGTCATCTGTGCGCTGGCGCTCGTCGGGCCCAGCGCGTTCGCGCAGCCGCTGCCGCCCGGGCAGGCGGCGGCGCAGCCGGTGCTCGCGAACCCCGCGACCGTCAATTGCGAGAAGCTCGGCGGCCGGCACGTGGTGCGCACGCTACCGCGCGGGCAGGTCGGGATGTGCGTGTTCAAGGACGGGCGCGTGTGCGACGAATGGGCGCTGTACCGCGACGACCGCTGCGTCGGCGACGCCGGCGCAGCGCGCGTCTCGAACTGAGCGCTCGGCCGCTGCGGCGAACTGGGCTGTGGTGTGGCCGCCGGCGTTCATCGGCTACACCTGGCCCAGCTCGGTCCCGACCGGTTCCCGCGGGTCGGGCAGTCCGCGCCGCCGTTGCTATACTCGGCGCCGCCCGGGGACGGCCCCGGGCCGTTCGCTTCAACGGGGACGACCCCATCCGATCCGGAGTACGTCGAGATGGCGTGGGTATTGCTGTTGATTGCCGGTTTGCTCGAAGTGGCGTGGGCGGCCGGCATGAAATCGTCCGAGGGCTTCACGAAGCTCGGACCGTCGGTGTTTACGATCGTGACGGCGCTGGCGAGCTTCGCGCTGCTCGCGATCGCGATGCGCCAGCTGCCGCTCGGCACCGCGTATGCGGTGTGGACGGGCATCGGCGCGGTCGGGGCGTTCGCGTTCGGCATCGTGATGCTGGGCGAGGCGCTGACGGTGGCGCGCGTGGCGAGCGCGGCGCTGATCGTGCTCGGGCTGGTCGGCCTGAAGCTGTCATCGGGCGCTTGACGCCCCTGATGCCCGTGACGCCGGCAGGCACGTCCCCATGCGCCTGCGCCACCCTGTGGAATTGCGCGGCGCTGCCGATAGCCTGTCTATAATGGAACGCATTCGGGCCTGAATGCCGGTGCGCCGTTCGCGGCCGGCGGCACCGGTCGCCACGCGCCGCGCGGCCGTCACACCGACTCGATCCGATCAATCGGCAAAGCGCACGCAACGTGCAAGGAGAGGCCCATGATCGAAGCCATTTCGCTCGGCGCGGGGCTCGCGTGGGCGAGCGGGCTGCGCCTTTATCTGACGGTCCTGATTGCCGGTGTGCTCGCGCGGGCCGGCTGGCTCCATCTGCCAGACACGCTCGCGGTGCTGACGTCGCCGTGGGTGATCGGCGCGGCCGGCGTGCTCGCGGTCACCGAATTCCTTGCCGACAAGATCCCCGCGTTCGATTCGCTGTGGGACGCCGTCCATACCTTCATCCGCATTCCGGCCGGCGCGGTGCTCGCCGCCGGCGCGCTCGGCCATGCCGATCCGACCGTGCTCGCGATCGCCGGGCTGGCCGGCGGCTCGCTCGCCGGCGCCGCGCACGTCGCCAAGGCCGGCACGCGCGCGCTGATCAACCTGTCTCCGGAGCCGATCTCGAACTGGGTCGCGTCGTCCACCGAGGACGGGCTCGTGTTCGGCGGCCTCGCGCTCGCATTCTTCGTGCCGCTCGCGTTCCTGGTGCTGCTGGCGGCGTTCATCGCGGCGTCCGCGTGGGCGCTGCCGCGTCTGTGGCGCGGCGTGTCGGGCGGGTTCCGCGGCATGGCCTACCACATGGTGTCGCGGCTCAATTCGATTGGAGGCAAGCGCGATTGAAGCCGCGCGCCTCGCTCGAACGTCAGCACGCTGACCCGTCGCCGGCCGGGCGGCCCGCGCATGCCGGCCGCTTCGGCTGGCGCGACCTGGTGCGCCAGGCCGCGCGGATGACCGCGCGCGACTGGCGCGCGGGCGAACTCACGTTGCTCGTGCTGGCGCTGGTGCTCGCGGTCGCCGCGCTGACGAGCGTCGGTTTTCTCGCAGACCGGCTGCGCCAGGGGCTCGAGCGCGACGCGCGACAGATGCTCGGCGCCGATTTCGTCGTGCGCGCCGATCATCCGGTCGATCCGTCGTTCGCGCGCGACGCACACGCGCTCGGCCTGCGCACCGCGACGACGGCCATCTTCCCGAGCATGATCGCGGCGGCCGCCGCGCCCCGGCCGGGCGACGCGGCGCCCGCGCGCCTCGCGGCCGTGAAGGCGGTGTCGGCAGGCTACCCGCTGCGCGGCGCGGTCGAGATCGTGCCGGCCGGCGCGTCCGCCGCGCGCCAGACGACCGACATCCCCGCGCCCGGCACCGTGTGGGCCGATCCGGCGCTGCTCGACGCGCTGCATCTGAAGGCCGGCGACACCGTGCGCGTCGGGCTGCGCACGTTCACGGTCGCCGCGTCGATTTCCCGCGAGCTCGATCGTGGCTTCTCGTTCGTCAATTTCTCGCCGCGGCTGATGATGCGCGCGGACGAACTCGCGGCGACGGGCCTCACGGGCTACGGCAGCCGTGTGATGTACCGGTTGCTGGTCGCCGGCGACGCGCGTGCCGTCGCGCGCTTCGAAGCGGATGCGCACGGACGCGTCGACGGCGGCAAGCTGCGCGGCGTCGGGCTCGAATCGCTGCAGGAAGGGCAGCCGCAGGTGCGGCAGACGCTCGATCGCGCCCGCCATTTCCTGACGCTGGTCGCGCTGCTCACCGCGCTGCTGGCCGCGGTCGCGATCGCGATGGCCGCGCAGCGCTACATGCGGCGTCATCTCGACGGCTGCGCGACGATGCGCTGCCTCGGCGTGAGCCGGCGCACGCTAGGCGCGCTGTTCGCGCTCGAATTCGCGGGGCTCGGCATCGTGTCGGGCGTGGCGGGCGCGGTGCTCGGCTACGGCGGCCACTGGGCGCTGCTCGGCGCGCTCGGCGGCCTGATCGAGGTGGCGCTCCCGCCGCCGACGCTGCAGCCCGCGCTGATCGGCATCGGCGCGGCGCTCGTGCTGCTGCTCGGCTTCGCGCTGCCGCCGCTCGCGCCGCTCACGCGCGTGCCGCCGGTGCGGGTGCTGCGGCGCGACTGGGGCGACGCGTCGCGCATCGCGTGGGCCGCGTATGCGGTCGGCGTCGTATTGTTCGCGGGGCTGCTGATCGTCGCGGCCGGCAACCTGAAGCTCGGGCTGATCGTCGCGGGCGGCTTCGTCGGCGCGCTGGTCGGCTTCGCGCTGATCGCGCGGCTCGTGCTGTACGCGGCCGCGCGCGCGGTGCGCAACGCGCGCGTGGCGGCGGGCGTCGGCTGGCGTTATGCGCTCGCGTCGCTGCATCGGCGCGGCACGGCCAGCGCGCTGCAGATCACCGCGCTCGCGCTGGGCCTGATGTGCCTGCTGCTGATCGCGATCACGCGCAACGACCTCGTGGCCGGCTGGCGGCAATCGACGCCGCCCGATGCGCCGAACCAGTTCCTGATCGACATCCAGCCGGACCAGCGCGCCGACGTCGCCGCGTGGCTCGCCGCGCACGGCGTGCGCGACGCGGTGCCGGCGCCGATGGTGCGCGGCCGGCTCGTCGCGATCAACGGCAAGCCGGTGAACCCCGACGCCTACCAGTCCGACGACGCGCGCCGGCTGGTCGATCGCGAATTCAACCTGTCGTATACGACCGAGCTGCCGGCCGACAATCGGGTCGTCGCCGGCGACTGGTTCGGCAGGTCGGCCGCGCCGCAGATCTCGATCGAGGCCGGCCTCGCGAAGACGCTGAACGTGAAGATGGGCGACACGCTGCGCTTCGACGTGACCGGGCTGACGGTCGATGCGCCGATCACCAGCGTGCGCAAGCTCGACTGGGGTTCGTTCCGCGTCAACTTCTTCGTGCTGATGCCGCCGCCGGTGCTGAAGGATTTCCCGGCCGTCTATCTGACGAGCTTCCATCTGCCGGCCGCGCAGGCGTCGTTGCTCGATCCGCTGATCGCGCGCTATCCGAACCTGACGGCGATCGACGTCGCGCCGATCCTCGCGCAGCTGGAGCGGATGATGCTGCAGGTGGTCGGCGCGGTGCAGTTCCTGTTTGCGTTCACGCTCGCGGCGGGCGTGCTGGTGTTGTACACGGCGCTCGCCGGCTCGCGCGACGAGCGCGTGCACGAGGCCGCGCTGCTGCGCGCGCTCGGTGCGTCGCGCGCGCAGGTTCGCGCGGTGCAGCGCGCGGAATTCGTGGTCGTGGGCGCACTGGCGGGCGCGCTCGCGTCGGCGGGCGCGATCGCGGTCGGCTGGGTGCTCGCCGCGCGCGTGTTCGACTTTCGGCTCGCGGTCGATCCGTGGCTCGTGCCGGCCGGCATCGCCGCCGGCATCGCGTGCGCCGCTGCAGCGGGCTGGCTGAGCCTGCATAATGTGTTGCGGCGCCCTGCGCTGCAGTCGCTGCGCGACGCGTGAGCGTCGCCGGCGGCCCCGATCATCCCGTTTCCGACTATTCGTATGACCGATGTGAATGACGAAGCGCCGTCGCAGCCGACGGCGTTCGAACTCGTGGGCGGCGAAGCCCGCGTGCGCGAAATGGTGGACCGCTTCTACGATCTGATGGACCTCGAGCCGGAATTCGCCGAGCTTCGCGCGCTGCATCCGACCTCGCTCGACGGCTCGCGCGACAAGCTGTTCTGGTTCCTGTGCGGCTGGCTCGGCGGTCCCGACCACTACATCAGCCGGTTCGGCCACCCGCGCCTGCGCGCGCGCCATCTGCCGTACCCGATCGCATCGGACGGCCGCGACCAGTGGCTGCGCTGCATGGCTTGGGCGATGGAGGACATCGGCTTGCCCGAGCCGCTGCGCGTGCGCCTCATGCACTCGTTCTACGAAACGGCCGACTGGATGCGCAACCGGCCCGGTTGATCGACCGGTACGCCGCAGCGGCGCGCGCGCACGAGGTGGATCTGGGCGCGCGCCGGATGCGGCGCGACACTGGCCGTCTCCCCATTGCTGCGAGGCTGCTCGATGACGACCCACGCGCTGTTCCGTGAAGACGCCTACCTGACACGATGCGAGGCCGTCGTCGCTGCCGTCGGCGACGACGGCATCCGGCTCGACCGCACCGTGTTCTATCCGCTCGGCGGCGGCCAGGCCGGCGACGCCGGGACGCTCACGCTGCCCGACGGCGGCACGATCGCGATCGCCGACACGCACAAGGCGCGCTTCGACGGCGCCACGCCCGACGACGCCGTGCACGTGCCGGCGCCCGGCCAGGAGGCGCGCATCGCCGCGCTGCGGCCCGGCGCGCGCGTGGTGGCCGACATCGACTGGGCGCGCCGCTACCGGCACATGCGGCTGCACACGGCCGCGCACCTGATGTGCGCGGTGCTGCCGTATCCGGTCGACGGCTGCAGCGTGACGGCCGACTACGTGCGGCTCGATTTCGCGACGTCGGACGCGATCGAGCGCGCCGACGTCGAACAGCGGCTCGCGGCGCTGGTGCACGGCGCGCATGCGGTCACGACCGAATGGATCACCGACGCCGAAATGGCCGAGCGCCCCGAACTCGTCCGCACGATGAGCGTGAAGCCGCCGATGGGGCTCGGCCGCGTGCGCTTGCTGCGCATCGAAGGCGTCGATCTGCAGCCGTGCGGCGGCACGCACGTGCGCAACACGGCGGAAATCGGCGCGCTGCGGGTCACGAAGCTCGAGAAGAAGAGTGCGCGGACACGGCGCGTGGTGCTGGCGTTCGCATGACCTTCGACGGCCCCACCGATCGCACGGATCGCGCCGATCCCGCCGCGAGGCTCGATCCGCAAGCGCGCGAGATACTGGATTTCTGGTTCGGCGCGCCGGGTTCTGCGACGTTCGGCCGCGCGCGCAAGATCTGGTTCAACGGCGGCGCGGCATTCGACGATCTGCTGCGCACGCGCTACGGCGCGCTGCACGATGCCGCGTGCGACGGCGCCTGCGATCACTGGGCCGGTACGCCGCTCGGCGCGCTGGCGCTGATCGTCGTGCTCGACCAGTTCTCGCGCAACATCCTTCGCGGCACGCCGCGCGCATTCGCCGCCGATCCTCAGGCGCTGGCGCTCGCGCGGCGCGTCGTCGCGGCCGGCTGGGACGCGCAACTGCCGAGCGGCCATCATCGCGCGTTCGTTTATCTGCCGTTCGAGCACGACGAATCGGAGCACAGCCAGCGCGAGGCCGTGCGGCTCTGCGCGGGCATTCGCGACGAGGCCGGTTGCCGCGGCTATCACGACCACGCGTTGCGCCATGCGGCGGTGATCCGGCGCTTCGGCCGCTTTCCGCACCGCAACGCGATCCTCGGCCGTGTTTCGAGCGACGAAGAAGTCGCGTTCCTGCGCGAGCGCGGCGCGTCGTTTTGACGCGTGAAGCCGGGTTCACGCCGTTCGCGGAGCCGGCCGCGTCAGGCGGCCGCGCCGCGTACGGCGCTCACTGCAGCGCGTGCTGGTCGGGCGTGCGCACGTAGACGCGCAGCAGTTCTTCGTTGTCGCCCGGGCGCGCGCCGGTCCAGAACAGCTTCCATTCGCTGCCCGGCGCCGGATCGACGGCCCGCACGCCCTGGACGATCATCCACGTGCAGCGCGTCGTCGTCGCGTCGTCGATCGGCATGTGGCGGATCCCGGAGAAGTAGTACAGCATCGGCGCTTCCGATTCGCCGAGCCCGTGCAGGCTCGCCATGCAGTCGCCGTCGTTCCATTCGAGCGCTAGATGCGCGTTCAGGTCTTCGAACACCGACCGGTAGCTTTTCGCGACGTCCAGCCACGGCAGCAGCAGCGTATACACGAGCCCCCATGCGACCAGCGCGCCCGCGCCCCACGACAGCGCGCCGCGCCACGGGCCGGTCGTGCGCAGCTTCGGCAGCAGCCACAGCCAGCCCACCGTCAGCGCGAGCGCGCCGATCACGAATCCCGGCACGAGCGGCATCGTCCAGTCGAGCGGCAGCCAGCGGCCGAGCACCGCGACGCCGGCGCGCGACGCGTTCGGATCGGCCATCACCGCCCAGATCGCCCACGCGAGCATGACGACCGTGCCGAACAGCGCGCGGCTCAGGTAATCCCAGGCGAGATGCAGCGCGCGCGGCAGACGCTCGATCGCCTGCGCGGCGACCAGCGCGAGCGGCGCGAAGAACGGCAGGATGTAGAGCTGGCGGGACGTGGCGGACACCTGCAGCACGGCCAGCCCGATGCCGGCGAACAGCACGGGCAGCGCAATGCGCGGCGTGCGCCATTCGCGCCACGCGCCGCGGGCGAGCGCGGCGATCGCGAGCGGCGCGACCGGGAAGCCGAGCAGCACGAACGCACGCAGAATGAAGAACGGCTTGTCGTTTTCCGCGCCGAGCTCGGGCACGGAGAAGCCGAAGAAGCGGCCGACGTTGTTGTCCCAGAACCACGTCATGAACAGCGTTTCGGAGCGCAGGAACAGCGCGATCGGCCAGATCAGCGCGAATGGGGCGAACACGAGCGCCGCGAGCCCGAGCGAGCTCGCGAACGCGCGCGTGCGGCACGCGGGGTAGAGCGCCATCGCGGCCACGAGCGTCGCCGCGAACACCAGCGGCACGAACAGTCCCTTCGACATCAGTGCGATACCGACGCCGGCGCCGAACAGCGGCGCAGCCCAGGGGCCGGACGGCCGCACCGGCAGCCCGTGCTGCAATTGGCGCCCGCGCGCGACGTGCTGCATCACCAGTTCGAGCAGTCCGCAAAAGCCCATCGCGGTGCCGGCGAACAGCGCGACGTCGGTCATCATGTCGTGCACGTGCTTGACGACGACGAGCGTGCCCGCGCTGAGCACCACGGGGCCGAGCACGCGCAGGTCGAGCCAGCGCTCGGCGCGGCTCGCGCTGCGCGCCGCGCGCGCGATGAAGCCGAACGCCAGCGCGGCGAACAGCGCGCTCGCGAGGCGCGCCGCATCGTGCAGCGGCATCACGCGCTGCAGCAACCATGCGAGGCTGGTCGCGACCGCCGCGTAGAGCGGCGGCTTCTCCATGAAGGGCTGGCCGGCGTTGGTCGGCACGACGAAGTCGCCGGTCTCCAGCATGTGCTGGATGATGCCGAACGTATAGGTTTCGTCCTGCTTCCACGGATCGTGGCCCACTATGCCGGGCAGCAGGTACGCAGCCGCCAGTGCCGCGACCAGCAGCCACGCGCGCCAGGCCAGCCGCAGCGCGCGGTCGCGGGGCGCGTCGGCGACGCTCACGGCCACCGTCACGGCCGCAGCCGCGGCCGCGGCTGCCGCCCCGGACGGCGAGCCGGCGGTATGAAGCGTCGTATCGAGGTCGGGATCGGCGGCCGATCGGGTGTGGTGTGCCGAGGCGGGCACGGGCGTGCGTCGCCGGCCGGGCGCTGCGGTTCCTGGCATGGAAAAGATCTCGGTCTGGTGAAGCCGGGCCGGCGACATTGGCCGGGCCGTTTTGGCTTGCATCGACGCGACCTGGCAGCCGGATGGCCGGTTGCGTCGCTGGGCGCTAGTAGACCACGGAACTGTTACGAATGTTTACTGGGAGCGCCACGATATTGTGGAGATTTGTGGTGTTGTGACCACCGGGCGAGTCGGGCGGCGGCCGGGGCGGCCGCCCTGGGGCCGGATCAGCGGCCGCCGCCGACGTCCAGTAGCGCGCCGGTCGTGTACGACGCCGCGTCGCTGATGAGCCACACGATCGCTTCGGCGATCTCATGCGCTTCGCCCGCGCGGCCGAGCGGCGTCTGCGCGCCGAGCCGGGCCGCGCGGTCGGGCTGGCCGCCGCTCGCATGGATCTCGGTCTCGATCAGGCCGGGGCGCACCGCGTTGACCCGCACACCATGCGGACCCAGTTCCTTCGCGAGGCCGATCGTCAGCGCATCGACCGCCCCTTTCGAGCCGGCATAGTCGACGTACTCGTTCGGCGAGCCGAGCCGCGACGCGATCGACGACACGTTGACGATCGCGCCGCCGCGCCCGCCGCGGTCGGTGGACAGTCGGCGCGCGGCTTCGCGCGCGCACAGATACGCGCCGAGCACGTTGGTATCGAACATGCGCCGCAAGCGGTCGACCGACATGTCGGCGAGCGGCATCGACGGCGCGACGATGCCTGCGTTGTTGACCAGCGCGTCGAGGCGGCCGAACGCGGTCGCGACGGCGTCGAACATCGCGATGACGTCCGCTTCGTTCGACACGTCGCCCGCGACCACGCACGCGCGGCCGCCGGCGTCGCGCACGGCTCGTGCGGTCAGTTCGGCGGCCGCCGCGTCGCGCGTGTAGTTGATGCCGACGTCCCAGCCGCGCGCCGCCGCGAGCACGGCGCTCGCGCGGCCGATGCCGCGGCTCGCGCCGGTGATGAGAACGGTCTTGCGGTCGGACGGCGAGGGCATCATCTGCGGACTCGGGTGAGTGCTCGGGCGGCCGAGCGTTGGAGCGTTGTCGGCGCGTTATTTGGCGGCGTCGGGCGCCCACTTGTCGCGCGCGGGCGGCTGGTAGCGGCGTAGCTGCTCGATCAGCGCGACCGGTTCGGCGCCGATGCACAGGGTGTCGAAATAGGTCGGCCGCATGAAGCCTTCGTCGACCGTATGGCGCAGCATCGCGATCAGCGGGTCGTAGAACGAATCGATGTTGTACAGCGCGACCGGCTTGCGGTGATAGCCGAGTTGCGCCCAGGTGTAGACCTCGAACAGCTCCTCGAGCGTGCCGGCGCCGCCGGGCATCGCGACGAATGCGTCGGCGAGATCGGCCATCATCTTCTTCCGGTGATGCATGTCCGGGACGACGTGCAGCTCGGACAGCCCCGTATGGCCGACTTCCTTGTCGACCAGCAGTTCGGGAATCACGCCGACCGCACGGCCGCCGGCCGCCATCACTTCGTCGGCGATCGTGCCCATCAGGCCGACGCGCCCGCCGCCGTAGACGAGCGTGAGGTCCGCCGCGACGAGCGCACGGCCGAACGCGCGCGCGGCGTCCGCATAGACGGGCCGCACGCCGGACGACGAGCCGCAATACACGCAGACAGCCTTCATTGCTTCACGTCCTTCGCGGCCGGCTTCGTGGCGGCGGCGGCGCTGCTGCCGGCGGCGCGCGGCGACCCGTCGCGCGGCGGCAGGTAGTCGGTGAACTCGCGCTTGGGCAGCTTGCCGGACACCAGATCGTCGAACAGCTGACGCGAGCGGCCGCGCAGGTACGGGGCCATGATCGAGATCACGTGCATGCTGACCTGGTGCAGCTCTTCGCGGATCGCGTCCTGGTCGT
The DNA here is from genome assembly GCF_004368385.1 of Burkholderia sp. B10. NCBI lineage: Bacteria > Pseudomonadati > Pseudomonadota > Betaproteobacteria > Burkholderiales > Burkholderiaceae > Burkholderia > Burkholderia sp. B10. The sequence goes on from NZ_PQMX01000022.1 coordinate 33,072, forward strand.
TGTACTTGCGCGGATGCATCACGTACTGATACGACAGCCAGTACGTCGAGATCACGGCCATGTTGGTGGCGATGACTTCGATTTCGGCAGGCGTCGCGACCATCTCGGCGTCGGACACGAGCAGCTCGCACATGTCGTGCGCGAAGCGCACCTTGTGGCTGATGATCTGCTTGAAGTGGGTTTCGAGCGTGCGATTGCGCGCGAGCAGGTCGTTGAGGTCGCGATACAGGAACCGGTAGGTCCACATGAAATCGGCCATGTACTGCAGGTACGACCAGGTCTCGTCGATGGTGGGACGGTGATCTTCGGGAAAGCGCAGCCGCCGTTCGATCTGCTGCTCGAACTGCGCGAAGATGCTGTTGATGATGTCGTCCTTGTTGCGGAAATGGTAGTACAGGTTGCCTGGACTGATTTCCATTTCCTCGGCGATCGTCGTGGTCGTGACGTTCGGCTCGCCGATCTCGTTGAAGAGTTTCAACGACAACTCGAGAATCCGTTCGCGGGTGCGGCGGGGAGGTTTCGCTTCCATGTCGTCCGGCCCTTTGTATGCCGGACTGGCGGGCGCTGCAATCGATGCTGCGAGATTCGTCCGGCGCGGGTTGCTGTTCTAAGTCTGGCGGACGATTATAAACCGCTGTTTCCCCGCGTCGCGCGCATTTCGTCATCGCAATGCGCGCGACGCATGGTGCGCCGCCGCACCGGCGCGCCGGCGTGTTCGGCTAGAAGCCCAGCCAGCCCGCCACCACCGGCCCCAGCACGAAGCCCCAGGTCGTCACGCAGGCGAACAGCGCGATCGTCACGGCCGCACTGCCGAAGTCCTTGGCGCGTTTGGACAGCTCGTGGCGCTCGAGCGAGATGCGGTCGATCGCGGCCTCGACGCTCGAATTCAGCAGTTCGACGATCAGCACCAGCAGCACCGACGCAATCAGCAGCGCGCGCGATGCGGCCGGCACCGGTGCGAACGCGCCGGCCGGCAGCATCACCGCGGCGAGCGTGAGCTCCTGCCGGAACGCGCTCTCCTCGCGGATCGCGACGCGCAGGCCGTTCAGCGAATGACGCAGCGCGTACCACGCGCGCGTGATGCCGCGATGGCGCTTGTACGGGTTCGGCGGCAGCGGCGCGAGGCCGTCGTCGGGGCCGAGCGGCTCGGACGCGTGCGCGTCGGTGTCGGCGTGCGGCTCTTCTTCGTCGAACGGGCGATGCGTGGGTGCCGTTGCGGCAGTCGGTGAGGTGTGGTCGTTCAGGTCTCGTTTCAAATGGCAGCACCTTCGGCGGGCGAGTACGCAGTCTTCGGCAGCGGCTGCAGATGCGACGCGAACTGCTCGGACGCCGCGCGCCACGAGAAGCGCTCGGCCCACGCGCGCGCGGTGTCGCGTTCGATCTTCAGCGCCTCGAGGCAGGCTTCCTGCAGGTCCTCGTGCATCGCGCCCGCATTGCCGCCGCCGAGCACGTCGATCGGGCCGGTGACGGGGTACGCGGCAACCGGCGTGCCGCACGCGAGCGCCTCGAGCAGCACGAGGCCGAACGTGTCGGTGCGACTCGGGAACACGAACACGTCGGCCGCAGCATACACCTTCGCGAGCTCGGCTTGCGACAGGACGCCGAGATAGTTCGCTTCCGGGTAGCGCGATTTCAGCTCCGCGAGCGCCGGGCCTTCGCCCGCGACCCACTTCGAGCCCGGCAGATCGAGACGCAGGAACGCCTCGACGTTCTTCTCGATCGCGACGCGCCCGACGTACAGGAAGATCGGCCGCGCCGTGTTGAGCACCTTCGAGTCCATCGGCCGGAAGATGTCGAGGTCGACGCCGCGGGTCCACAGCACGACGTTCGTGAAGCCGAACTTCTCGAGATCCTGCTTCACGACCGGCGTCGGCGCCATCACCGCGCGCGACGGCGCGTGGAACCAATGCAGGAAGCGGTAGGTCGCCGCCAGCGGGATGCCGAAGCGCGCCTGCACGTATTCGGGAAAGCGCGTGTGATACGCGGTCGTGAACGGCAGCTTGCGCGCGCGCGCGTAGCGGCGCGCGGCGAGACCGAGCGGGCCTTCGGTCGCGATGTGCAGCGCATCGGGCGCGAACGCGTCGATCCGCGCGCGCAGCTTGCGGTACGGCAGGATCGACAGACGGATCTCCGGGTAGGTCGGGCAGGGCACCGTACGGAATTCGAGCGGCGTCAGCATCTCGACCCGATGGCCGAGCGCGGCGAGCTCGCGCGACGTGCTCTTGAGCGTGCGTACGACGCCGTTGACCTGCGGTTCCCACGCGTCGGTGACGAGCATGATCTTCATCGCGGCTGTGTCCTGTAAGTTGGGTTGTGTCAGGCGGCCGCCTTGGCCTTGCGCGACGGGGCTGCGGACGGTGCGGCGCGCATCGCCGTCCAGTAGACGACCTTCAGTTCGCCCTCCGTCGTCTCGACGAGCGCGGACAGGCTTTCGACCCAGTCGCCGTCGTTGCAGTACAGGACGCCGTCGATGTCGCGGATTTCGGCCTTGTGGATGTGTCCGCACACGACGCCGTCGCAGCCGCGGCGGCGCGCTTCGTCGGTCATCACGTTCTCGAACTTCGAGATGAAATTGACGGCGTTCTTCACCTGGTGCTTCAGGTACTGCGACAGCGACCAGTATTGGAAGCCGAGCCGGCTGCGGATCCGGTTGAACCACCGGTTCAGCACGAGGATCAGCGTGTACAGCGTGTCGCCGAGGTACGCGAGCCACTTCGCGTGCTGGATCACGCCGTCGAACAGGTCGCCGTGCACGATCCACAAACGTTTGCCTGCGAGCGTCGTGTGGAACGCTTCGCCGCGCACCTGGATGTCGCCGAACGCGAGATCGCAGAACTGCCGCGCGCCTTCGTCGTGATTGCCGGGGATGTAGACGACCTGCGTGCCCTTGCGCGCCTTGCGCAGGATCTTCTGCACGACGTCGTTGTGCGCCTGCGGCCAGTACCAGCCCTTCTTCAGCTGCCAGCCGTCGATGATGTCGCCGACCAGGTACAGGTATTCCGAATCGTTGTGGCGCAGGAAGTCGAGCAGGTACGGCGCCTGGCAGCCGCTCGAGCCGAGGTGGATGTCCGACAGCCAGATCGTGCGGTAGCGATGCATCGACGATTCGGAATCGTCGTGCTGCGTCGCGTGCGCAGCGGGCGGCTCATGCGGCGACAGCGCGCCGGCCGCGGCGGCGCCGGACAGGAAGGCGGTGGCGGCGCGGGCGCCGATCGGTTGACGGAACAGTGAGGTCGCGGACGTTTTCTGGCCCATGCATGACTCGCGCCGGTTGACATTACCGGCATTGCGCCACGCGGGCGTGACCATGCCATGACAGTCACGAGACGTTCTTATTACTGTCGTGATTGCTTGTTTAGTCGGGGGTGGGGTGGTGTTGCGTGATCGGGCGCCCGGTTTGGGGTGCTGGCTCGCGGGTGGCGGGACGGCCGGGCGTTTGCGGAGACCGCGTGCGGTTTCGTCAGCGGAATGTGAAGCCGGCCGCTAGCGGCGACGGAGCAGCGGGGAAGCAAAGCAGGCCGAGGAAGCGGCCCGAGCAGCTCAGCGCATCAACGCGAAACCGCGACGACGCGCGTGCGCGCGAGTCGATCGTGCGGAAATTGCCGCCCCGCGTGCAGACGGGCGGCGCCGGCCCAGGCCGCGATCCACGCGGCCGCGAGCGCGAGCGTGACGGGCACCGACAGCCCGAGCAACGGATGCAGCGCGAGCGGCGGCAGGAACCACAGCCAGGCGAGCGCATAGCGCACGAGCGCGTGACCGGCGGTCAGCGGCTGGCCGTTCGACGATTCGAGCCGCAGCCGCCAGGTCTTCATCGGCAACGTCTGACCGCCGTGGGTCCAGAACCACAGGAAGTACGCGCCGACCACGAGCGCGATCCACGCGGCGAGCAGGTTGTGATGGACGAGGCCGTTGCGCTGTTGCAGCACGACGCTGAAGGCGAGCGCGGCGAAGAACACCACGCCGAACAGCAGGACGGCTTCATACAGCATCGCGGCGAGGCGCCGGCGCACGGATGGCACGGCGTCGCTCGAGTCTTGGGTGGCTGCGGGAGCGCTCGCCACGGCAGTTCAGGAACCCTTGAACAGTGACGGGGCGTCGACGGGCGACACCGGCGTGGCGGCCGGTGGTGCGCCGGAGGTGGCCGAGGCGGCGGGCGGCACGCCCGCGCCGGCCGAAGCGGGTACCGCGGCGGCCGGGTTGCTGGCCGGATGCTCGCGCGCATGCACGAGGCGGCGCACGTCGCGGTCCGCGCCGGTCGGCGGCGCGCTGACGACGCTCGGCCGGCGCCGGCGTTCGGTCGCGGCGAGCCGCTCCTTCTGTTCCTCGGGCAATTGCTGATAGGCCTTCCACGCGCGTTCGCGCGCCTGCGCGGACAGTTCCTTCGCGCTCTGATAGTTCTCGCGCGCGACGCGTCGCTGCTCGGGCGTCATGTGCGCCCATTCGGCCATTCGCTCCTGCAGCTGTTTCTGCGCTTCGGGTGTCAACTTCGCGAAACGTGACGCGATCCTCAGCCATTTTCGCTTGCGAGCGTCGCTGAAGCCGTCCCACTGATCGGCAAACGGCGCGAGCGCCGCGCGCTGGGCCGCGCTCAGGCGCGCCCACGACAGCGGGCCGTTGGCGGCCGGCAGCGGAAGCGGAAGTGGCGCGAGATCGGCGGTTAGCCCGACGGCGGAGGAGGTCGGCGCGGGCGCACTGGTGGCCGCGGGCGAGACCGCCGCGGGCGGCGGGTTGAATCGGGAGTAGGTGGCGACGTACGAAACGGCGATCGCGATCACGCATCCGAAAAATACGGCCAGGCCGCGTTTCTGACTCACCCGTGCGATCCCCTCGTTTATTGTCTGTTAGCGTGCGCGCGAAAGATACGCGTTGAACCCGTGATCGAGATACGCGTTGAGCGGCAGGTCATCGCTGAGCATCGCCGCGTCAATGTCGGCGAGTTCTGCGGTGCGCTGCATGTCTTCCCAGTAAGCAATGCCGACGAGTCCCGCGAGCAGCAGGGCGAGCGGCCACGCGCGCAGCAGCCGACGCGCGAACGACGCGCGCGGGCGGCTCGCGGGCGGCGTGCCGTAGGCACCGGCCGCACCGGCGAAGGCCGGCACGAACACCGGCGCGCTGGCCGCTTCCGGCTTCTTGCGCGCGAGCGCGGCGCGGCGCGCGGCGGCCAGGCGATCGGTGGTCGCGGCAGGCAGCGCCGCGGCACGTTCGTCCAGCGCGCGGCGAACCTTCAGCGCGAATTCGTGTTCTCGATTTACGGGGGCGGAGCTCATAGCGTGATTCCTTTGGCCTTGAGCGCGTGCGCCAGCGTGTGGGTGGCTCGCGAGCAGTGCGTCTTGACGCTGCCTTCGGAGCACCCCATTGCGGCGGCAGTCTCGGCGACATCCATATCTTCCCAATAACGCATCAGGAACGCTTCCCGTTGACGCGTCGGGAGTTTCTGGATTTCCTCGTCGATGAGGGCCAGGACCTGCTCGCGCTCGAGGCGGTGCTCGGTGCTTTCGACTCCTGCATTGTCGTCCGCGGATTCGAGCGTTTCCAGCGGATCGAAGTCTTCGTCGTCGCCGCTGTTGAGCGACGAGAACAGCGTGACCCACGTATTGCGGACTTTCTGCCGGCGGAACCAGTCGTGGATCGCGTTCTGCAGGATCCGCTGGAACAACAGCGGCAACTCGGCCGCCGGCCGGTCGCCGTATTTCTCCGCCAGCTTGATCATCGCGTCCTGCACGATGTCGAGCGACGCATCGTCGTCGCGCACGGCGTACGCAGCCTGCTTGAACGCGCGCCTTTCGACGCCCGCCAGAAAGTCGGCGAGTTCCTTGTCTGATGCCATTCCGTAAAGGTATGCGCTGCGGACTGCGGCGTGTGAAAGGTCGAAAAATTTCGTAAAACCCGCGGATGCTAACAAATTTTCGCGCGGCTTGGCACCGGTTGCGGCGCGGCACGTTGCGCGCGAGCACCGGGCACGGGCCGGCGGCCGCGGCGATTGATGCGGCGCGGGATATTTTGCTTGACGACCCTTTCGCGACCGGATATCGTCAGCGATTCGCAACATGAAGTGATGGTCTCATTTGAGGCTGGCCCATGAAGCCCGCCCTTCAAACTAGACGCGCCGCTTGAACCCGAGCCACAAGCCCGGCAGAGAGCACCCGATCAATTTTTTGCCGAAAATTCGAAAGGTCAAAATGAACATGCCCAGCGCGGAATTCTCCACGTCGGAACCCCTTTCCCCTCCCGATAGCGACTCCATCGGCGCCACCGTGCTCATGAAGGCACTGGCCGACGAAAAGGTCGAATTCATCTGGGGTTATCCCGGCGGCTCGGTACTCTACATCTACGACGAGCTCTACAAGCAGGACAAGATTCAGCATGTGCTGGTGCGCCACGAACAGGCGGCCGTGCACGCAGCCGATGCGTATGCGCGTTCCACCGGCAACGTCGGCGTCTGTCTCGTCACGTCCGGCCCCGGCGTCACCAATGCGGTGACCGGCATCGCGACGGCCTACATGGATTCGATCCCGATGGTCGTGATCAGCGGCCAGGTGCCGACTGCCGCGATCGGTCAGGACGCGTTCCAGGAGTGCGATACGGTCGGCATCACGCGTCCGTGCGTGAAGCACAACTTCCTCGTGAAGGACGTGCGCGACCTCGCCGAGACGGTCAAGAAGGCGTTCTACATCGCCCGCACCGGCCGTCCGGGCCCCGTGCTGATCGACATCCCGAAAGACATCTCCAAGACGCCGTGCCCGTACGAGCCGGTCAAGAGCGTGTCGCTGCGCTCGTACAACCCGGTCACGAAGGGGCATTCGGGCCAGATCCGCAAGGCCGTGTCGCTGCTGCTGTCCGCGAAGCGTCCGTATATCTACACGGGCGGCGGCATCATCCTCGCCGATGCGTCGCGCGAGCTGAACCAGTTCGCCGACCTGCTCGGCTACCCGGTCACGAACACGCTGATGGGCCTCGGCGGCTATCGCGCGTCGGACAAGAAATTCCTCGGCATGCTCGGCATGCACGGCACGTACGAAGCGAACATGGCGATGCAGCACTGCGACGTGCTGATCGCGATCGGTGCGCGCTTCGACGACCGCGTGATCGGCGACCCGGCGCACTTCGCGTCGCGTCCGCGCAAGATCATCCACATCGACATCGATCCGTCGTCCATTTCCAAGCGCGTGAAGGTCGACATTCCGATCGTCGGCGACGTGAAGGAAGTGCTGAAGGAACTGATCGAGCAGCTGCAGACGGCCGAGCATGGCCCCGACACCGAAGCGCTCGCGCAGTGGTGGAAGGACATCGAAGGCTGGCGCGGCAAGAACTGCCTGAAGTTCGACCGCGAAAGCGAGATCATCAAGCCGCAGTACGTGGTCGAGAAGGCGTGGGAGCTGACGGACGGCAACGCGTTCGTGTGCTCGGACGTCGGCCAGCACCAGATGTGGGCCGCGCAGTTCTACCGTTTCAACAAGCCGCGTCGCTGGATCAACTCCGGCGGCCTCGGCACGATGGGCTTCGGCCTGCCGGCAGCGATGGGCGTCAAGATGGCGCACCCGGACGACGACGTGCTGTGCATCACGGGCGAAGGCTCGATCCAGATGTGCATCCAGGAACTGTCGACCTGCCTGCAGTACGACACGCCCGTGAAGATCATTTCGCTGAACAACCGCTATCTCGGCATGGTCCGCCAGTGGCAGCAGATCGAATACAGCAAGCGCTATTCGCATTCGTACATGGATGCGCTGCCCGACTTCGTGAAGCTCGCCGAGGCGTACGGCCATGTCGGCATGCGGATCGAAAAGACTTCGGATGTGGAGCCGGCGCTGAAGGAGGCGCTGCGCCTGAAGGACCGCACCGTGTTTCTCGACTTCCAGACCGATCCGACCGAAAACGTCTGGCCGATGGTACAGGCCGGCAAGGGCATCACCGAGATGCTACTCGGCTCGGAAGACCTGTAACGGCGCGACGCGCGCTTGGTCCGGAGCGGCCGCCTTCACGAAGGGCGGCGGGGTACCGGGCGGCGCGCGGCGCGAGTGAATCGACACGGACACATTCTGGAAGAAGCGAACATGAGACACATCATTTCCGTCCTGCTGGAAAACGAACCGGGCGCGCTGTCGCGCGTGGTCGGTCTGTTTTCCGCACGCGGCTACAACATCGAAACCTTGACGGTGGCGCCGACCGAAGACCAATCGCTGTCGCGGCTGACCATCGTTTCCATTGGCTCGGACGACGTGATCGAACAGATCACGAAGCATCTGAACCGCCTGATCGAGGTGGTGAAAGTGGTGGACCTGACCGACGGTGCCCACATCGAACGCGAGCTGATGCTGATCAAGGTACGTGCAGTGGGCAAGGAGCGCGAAGAAATGAAGCGGATGTCGGATATTTTCCGCGGCCGCATCATCGACGTGACCGAAAAGACCTACACGATCGAATTGACGGGCGCGAGCGACAAGCTCGACGCATTCATCCAGGGGCTGGACGCGAGCGCGATCCTCGAGACCGTGCGCACCGGCAGCTCCGGCATCGGACGCGGCGAGCGCATCCTGAAGGTGTGATGCCGACCAGGTGGCAACCAGCACGCCGGGTGCGCCGTCATGTCCCGGCTCGCAGTATCCAATCCGAACGAATTGTTGAATTTTTGAATTAGCGAAGGAACCATCATGAACGTTTTCTACGACAAAGACGCCGACCTCTCCCTCATCAAGGGCAAGCAAGTCACGATCATCGGCTACGGCTCGCAAGGCCATGCGCACGCGCTGAACCTGAAGGACAGCGGCGTAAACGTGACGGTCGGCCTGCGCAAGGGCGGCGCGTCGTGGAGCAAGGCCGAGAACGCCGGCCTGTCGGTCAAGGAAGTCGCCGAAGCGGTGAAGGGCGCTGACGTCGTGATGATGCTGCTGCCCGACGAGCAGATCGCCGACGTGTACGCGAAGGAAGTCCACGCGAACATCAAGCAAGGCGCGGCGCTGGCATTCGCACACGGCTTCAACGTCCACTACGGCCAGGTGATCCCGCGCGCCGACCTCGACGTGATCATGATCGCGCCGAAGGCACCGGGCCACACCGTGCGCGGCACGTACTCGCAAGGCGGCGGCGTGCCGCACCTGATCGCGGTCGCGCAGAACAAGTCGGGCGCAGCACGCGACATCGCGCTGTCGTATGCGGCGGCGAACGGCGGCGGCCGTGCCGGCATCATCGAAACGAACTTCCGCGAAGAAACCGAAACCGACCTGTTCGGCGAGCAGGCCGTGCTGTGCGGCGGTACCGTCGAGCTGATCAAGGCTGGTTTCGAGACGCTGGTGGAAGCCGGCTACGCGCCGGAAATGGCGTACTTCGAATGCCTGCACGAGCTGAAGCTGATCGTCGACCTGATCTACGAAGGCGGCATCGCGAACATGAACTACTCGATCTCGAACAACGCCGAGTACGGCGAGTACGTGACGGGCCCGCGCGTCGTCACCGAAGAGACGAAGAAGGCGATGAAGCAGTGCCTGACCGACATCCAGACGGGCGAGTACGCGAAGAGCTTCATCCTCGAAAACAAGGCCGGCGCACCGACGCTGCAATCGCGCCGCCGCCTGACGGCCGAGCACCAGATCGAGCAGGTTGGTGCGAAGCTGCGCGCGATGATGCCGTGGATCGCGAAGAACAAGCTCGTCGACCAGACGAAGAACTAAGCTCCGCGTGCTGTTCCGGCCCTCCGAGTGGAGGGTCGGTAGCAAAAAGCCGCCCGAAGGCAACGGTGCCCCGGGCGGCTTTTGCTATCCTACGGGCTTTGCAATTCACCGAACACCGAACGAACCCATGAACTATCCTCATCCGATCATCGCGCGCGAAGGCTGGCCGTTCATCGCGATTGCAGCCGTCATCGCGTTGTTGATCCACGCCATCGGGGGCTTCGGCTTCGCATGGCCGTTCTGGCTGCTGCTCGTCTTCGTGGTCCAGTTCTTCCGTGATCCGCAGCGCCCGATTCCGGCGCAGCCGAACGCGGTGCTGTGCCCGGCGGACGGCCGTATCGTCGCGGTCGAAACCTCGCACGATCCGTATGCGAACCGCGAAGCGCTGAAGATCAGCGTGTTCATGAATGTCTTCAACGTCCATTCGCAGCGCTCGCCGGTCGATGGCGCGATCTCGAAGGTCGAGTACTTCCCGGGCGCGTTCCTGAACGCGGCGATCGACAAGGCGTCGACCGAGAACGAGCGCAACGCGGTCGTGATCCAGACGGCGAGCGGCAAGACCGTCACCGCCGTGCAGATCGCCGGCCTCATCGCGCGCCGGATCCTCTGCTACGTGCGCGCGGGCGAGCCGCTGTCGCGTGGTCAGCGTTACGGTTTCATCCGCTTCGGTTCGCGCGTGGACGTCTATCTGCCGCTCGGCAGCCGCGCGAAGGTGTCGATCGGCGAGAAGGTGTACGCATCGTCGACGATCCTCGCCGAACTCGAACAGTAAACGGCGGGACGCACGATGGCCGCATTCAAACCGCGCCGGCCGCGCAACGGCACCAGCCAGACGCCGCGCCCGTTTCGCCGCAACAAGGTGATGGCATCGGATCCGGTGCCGAGCGAAAGTCGCCGCGCCGCGCGCCAGCGGTTCCTGAAGACGCGCGGCATCTATCTGCTGCCGAACGCGTTCACGACCGCTGCGCTGTTCTGCGGCTTCTTCGCGGTCGTGCAGGCGATGAACGTGCGCTTCGAGATCGCCGCGATCGCCATCTTCGTCGCGATGGTGCTCGACGGGATGGACGGGCGCGTCGCGCGCATGACGCATACGCAGAGCGCGTTCGGCGAACAGTTCGACAGCCTGTCCGACATGGTGTCGTTCGGCGTGGCGCCCGCGCTCGTGATGTACGAATGGGTGCTGAAGGATCTCGGCCGCTGGGGCTGGCTTGCCGCCTTCGTCTACTGCTCGGGCGCGGCGCTGCGGCTCGCGCGCTTCAACACCAACATTGGCGTCGTCGACAAGCGCTTCTTCCAGGGGCTGCCGAGCCCGGCCGCCGCCGCGCTGATCGCCGGCTTCGTGTGGCTCGCCACCGACAACCGCGTGCCGATGAAGCTCGGCTGGCTGCCGTGGGTCGCGTTCGTGCTGACGATCTACGCGGGCGTGACGATGGTGTCGAACGCGCCGTTCTACAGCGGCAAGGCGCTCGACGTGCGGCATCGCGTGCCGTTCGCGGCGATCCTCTTGGTGGTGGTGGCGTTCGTGCTGGTGTCGTCCGATCCGCCGCTGATGCTGTTCTGCCTGTTCGTGCTGTACGGGCTGTCCGGCTACGTGTTCTGGGCGTACATGGCCGTGCGCGGCCGTGCCAACCCGGCGCGCTCGTCGCAGCGCGAGCACTGACGCACATCTGCACCGAACCACGGAACGACGGCGGCCATGAGGCCGCCGTTTTCATTTGTCCCTTATCCTGCTGCGCGCCCGCGCATCCCGGGTGCGGGCGGATTGCACACCCGGCGGATTGTCGCTATAGTCGTCGGCATGACCGCATTTTCCCGCCTCTCCCTCCTTCTAGCCGGTGCGCCGCTACGCGCGCTAGCTTTGGCGCGCCTGCCGCGCTGACCGTTCTCGCCCCCCGTCAAGCTTCGTCTGTTGTTGAGCGTCGCCAGCGGTGGCGCGATCTCATTACGTTTGATTCCCGCATAAAGAGCCCTGGAGCCCCCCATGACAGACAAGCTGATCATTTTCGATACGACGTTGCGTGACGGTGAACAATCGCCCGGCGCGTCGATGACGAAGGAAGAGAAAATCCGCATCGCGAAGCACCTCGAGCGGATGAAGGTCGACGTGATCGAGGCCGGTTTCGCGGCCAGCTCGAACGGCGACTTCGACGCGATCCACACGATCGCCGGGCTCGTGAAGGACAGCACGATCTGCTCGCTCGCGCGCGCCAACGACAAGGACATCCAGCGCGCAGCCGATGCACTGAAGCCGGCCAGCAGCGCGCGGATCCACACGTTCATCGCGACGTCGCCGCTGCACATGGAAAAGAAGCTGCGCATGACGCCGGACCAGGTGTTCGAGCAGGCGCGGCTCGCGGTGCGCTTTGCACGCAAGTTCACCGACAACGTCGAGTTCTCGCCGGAAGACGGCAGCCGCTCGGATCTCGACTTCCTGTGCCGCGTGCTGGAAGCGGTGATCGCCGAAGGCGCGACGACGATCAACATCGCCGATACGGTCGGCTACGGCGTGCCGGAGCTTTACGGCAACCTGGTGAAGACGCTGCGCGAACGCATTCCGAATTCGGACAAGGCGATCTTCTCCGTGCATTGCCACAACGACCTCGGGATGGCGGTCGCGAACTCGCTCGCGGGCGTGAAGATCGGCGGCGCGCGTCAGGTCGAATGCACGATCAACGGTCTCGGCGAGCGCGCGGGCAATACGTCGCTCGAAGAAATCGTGATGGCCGTGAAGACGCGCAAGGACTACTTCGGCCTCGACGTCGGCATCGACACGACGCAGATCGTGCCGACCTCGAAGCTCGTGTCGCAGATCACCGGTTTCGTCGTGCAGCCGAACAAGGCCGTGGTCGGGGCGAACGCGTTCGCGCACGCTTCCGGCATCCACCAGGACGGCGTGCTGAAGGCGCGCGACACCTACGAGATCATGCGCGCGGAAGACGTGGGCTGGACCGCGAACAAGATCGTGCTCGGCAAGCTGTCGGGCCGTAACGCGTTCAAGCAGCGGCTGCAGGAGCTCGGCGTGTCGCTCGACAGCGAAGCCGAACTGAACGCCGCGTTCATGCGCTTCAAGGATCTCGCCGACCGCAAGGCCGAGATCTTCGACGAGGACATCATCGCGATCGTCTCCGAAGAATCGGCGCTCGCGCAGGAGCAGGAGCACTTCAAGTTCGTGTCGCTGTCGCAGCATTCGGAAACCGGCGAGCAGCCGCAGGCGAAGGTCGTGTTCGCGGTCGAAGGCAGCGAGGTGACCGGCGAGGCGCGCGGCAACGGCCCGGTCGATGCGACGTTCAACGCGATCGAGGGCGAAGTCGGCAGCGGTTCCGAGCTGCTGCTGTATTCGGTGAACGCGATCACGACCGGCACGCAGGCGCAGGGCGAAGTGACGGTGCGGCTGTCGAAGAACGGGCGCATCGTGAACGGCGTCGGCACCGACCCGGACATCGTCGCGGCTTCCGCGAAGGCGTACATCGCCGCGTTGAACAAGCTGCACTCGAAGGACGACAAGCTCAACCCGCAACGCGCGTAAGCGTCGCGCGCCGGTAACACCTGAAATGCCCCGTGCGGCCATACGCCGCACGGGGCATTTTTCATGGGCCGGTCATTCGGCGGCCGGCGCACGCCACGACCAGCGGCGGGCAGCCGCGGCGGCGGCCGGCTTGCGGCGCCGGAACTCGACCGTGATCGCGCGCCGCGGCGCCTCGGCGATGAACGCGTCGAGCAGTTCGAGCACGTCGTGATCGATGTAGTCGGCGCGCGTCGCGTCGATGATCACGGCAGCCCGATCGGGGATGTGGCGCAGGTGATGCTTGACCTGCACCTTGCCGAGGAACGACACGTCCTTGCGGAACGACAGCAGGAAGTGGTCGTCGTGCTGCGCGAGCGTGACGGGGCTCTTCAGGTTCGCGACCGCGACGGCCAGCACGCTGCAGGCGAGGCCGAGCGCGATGCCGAACAGCAGGTCGACGGCCAGCACGCCCGCGATCGTCGCGGCGAACGGCACGAACGCCGCGGGGCCCTGGTTCATCACCGAGCGGAACAGCGCGGGTTTCGCGAGCTTGATGCCCGTATGGATCAGGATCGCGGCGAGGCTCGCGAGCGGGATCAGGTTGATCAGGCCGGTGAGCGCGAACACGCTGGCGAGCAGCAGGATGCCGTGCACGATCGCCGACATCCGGCTTTGCGCGCCGGCGTTGACGTTGGCCGAGCTGCGCACGATCACCGACGTGATCGGCAGGCCGCCGAACGCGCCCGCGACGAGGTTGCCGACGCCCTGCGCCTTCAACTCGCGGTCCGGCTGCGCCGGCCGCCGCTTCGGATCGATCTGCTCGACCGCTTCGAGGCACAGCAGCGTCTCGAGGCTCGCGACGACCGCCAGCGTGATCGCGACGCGCCACACGTCCGGATTGACCAGTTGCGCGAAGTTCGGGCCGAGTTCCGCGTGCTTGAGCGACGCCGCGAGCGCGGCGAACGAGTCGAATTCCGGCAGCGTCACGCGATGCGCGGCGCCCGGCGCGGCCGACGGCGCCAGCGCGCCGAGCACGAGCGTCGCGCCGATGCCGAGCACGACGACCGCGAGCGGCGCGGGCACCGAGCGCACCCATGCGAAGCGGCGCAGCGCGGGCGTGTCCCAGGCGAGCAGCAGCGCAAGCGACGCGATCGCGATGGCGGTTGCCGCCCACGCGGTCGGCAGCGCCATCCACGAGCCAAGCGCTGGTGAGCCCGCGCCGCCGATGCCGAGCGCATACGGAATCTGTTTGACGATCAGCAGGATGCCGATCGCGGCGAGCATGCCCTTGATCACGGGCGACGGGACGTAAGCGGCGAAGCGGCCGGCGCGCAGCATGCCGAAGCCGAACTGCAGCACGCCGGACAGCAGTACGGCGAGCAGGAACGCGGAGAAGCTGCCGAGCTGCGCGATGCCTTCGACGACGATCACGACGAGGCCGGCCGCGGGGCCGCTCACCGACAGCGACGAGCCGCTGAGCAGCGCGACGACGATCCCGCCGACGATGCCGGACACGAGCCCGGCGAACGGCTCGACGCCGGATGCACTCGCGATACCGAGGCAAAGCGGCAGCGCGACGAGGAACACGACGATGCCGGCGACCATGTCGCGCGGCAGGGTGGATAGATGCTCGTTCAGTTTCATGATGAGGGCGATGTCATTGGCGTGGAAGAAGGCGCGGATCAGCCGACTGCCGCGGCCGTGGCGGCGTGCTCGAGGTCGGATTCGGCCGGCTCGGGCGCCGTATAGCCGGAGTCGAGCTCCTTCAGGCGGCCGTCGGCGAGCGAAAAGATCCAGCCGTGCACGAGCGGCGGGCGCTCGCGGCCGCGCACGATCGGCGACGCGCGCAGCAGCCGCACCTGTTCGAGGACGTTCAATTCGGCCAGACGATCGGCGGCAGCCGTTTCGTCGAGGCCGCCGAGCGTGTCGCGATGGCGTCGTGCGAGCGCGCAGAGCGGAGCGATGCGCCGCGCCACGTGCGGCAGGTCGGCCGGCGGCGGCAGCAGCGACGCGCGCACGCCGCCGCAACCGTAGTGACCGCAGACGATCACATGGTCGACCTTCAGCACGCGCACGGCGTACTCGAGCACGCTCGCGGAATTGTCGTCGTCGGGATGGAACAGGTTCGCGATGTTGCGATGGACGAACAACTCGCCGGGCACGCTGTGCGTGATGGTTTCGGCGGGCACGCGGCTGTCGGAGCAGCCGATCCACAGCACGCGCGGATTCTGACCGCGCGCGAGCGTATCGAAGAAGCCGGGCGTGTGTTCGCGCGTCTCGCGGGCCCAGGCGATGTTGGCAACCAGCATGCTCTTCGGGCGGTTCATGAGGACTCCTTTTCGACAGAAACGAATAGACACCGCACAAAACGTGAGCGGTCAGATGCTTTCTAAATTGAAAGGTTTGATTCGACCGATATTAGGGGTACGCCCTAGTGCCAGGGGTCATTGATACAAATTGTTTCAACTCGATTCGGCAAGGTGCATCAATTGCACCAATTCAACGCACGGAACGGATAGTCCATGCGCGGGGCTGCTGGCATTGCGCCACAAGCGATTCGGCATGTCGCCACGCGAGCGTTGTGGCATCGGAAAGCATTACCGCGGAGGAATCGCGATTAATGAACCAGGGCGGAAAAAACGAAATGGCCATTTACGCATCGATACGTAAATGGCCATTGTGAAAATTGCGCGAAAATGCGCAATCGAAGCTCAGAACAGATTACGACGATCGGGGTCGTGCAGCGGATCGGGGGTTTTCTGCGTCGTGCGCAGGATGCCCTGCGGATCGAAATAGAAGCTGTACATCATGTACCAGACGTTGTCCTCGAGATACCGGTACGTCCACACCTCGCGCTTCATCAGCGGGAAGTATGAGGTTTCGACCGGGCGGCCGAAGTTGACGAGCACGTCGGTCTTGGTCCACTTGCCGATTTCGGCGCGATAGAACTCGCTCGGCTGCAGCACCTGGCGCACGTTGACGATCCGATGGGCCGCGTCGATGTCGGCCGCGATCGTGATCTCGCCCATCGGCTGGGTCGGCCACATCATCCGCTTGCCGCCGCCGGGGAGATCGTAGATCTCGCGCGGCGGGCCCATGCGCGCGACGATCGCCGACTCGTCCTGGCCGGCCTGGTATTGCTGCCACGGTTGGGCGCAGCCGGCGACGAGCGTCGCCGCGCAGGCGATCAGCACCGGCAGGCGCATGGGAATGCGAATGCGCATGGGTTTCTCCAGAACTCGCTAACCGTTCAGTTGTATCACGGACCGCGCGTGCCCGCGCACGCGCGCGCAAAAATCGGTGCGGATCGCCGGCCGGCGCCGCGTCGCGCGATGCTTGCGGGCGGCGGCGCGGGCGGCCTATGATCCGCGCTTTCCCCGGACAGATTCAGCGGCAGGTAACGGATGCAATCATGGAAGCGATGGGCGCTCGCGTGGAGCGCCGGATGGATGCTGGCGTCGTGCGCGCAGGCGGCAGGCGAGCCGGTGCGGATCGCCTTGATCGAAGGGATGTCGGGCCCGTTCGCGAATGCGGGCGCGGCAGTCGAGCGCAACCTGCGGTTCGGCGTCGAGCAGGTCGATGCGGCGGGCGGCGTGAAGCTGCGCGACGGCAAGCATCCGCTCGAACTCGTCGTGCTCGACAGCAAGGGCAGCCCGGAAGATGCGCTCGTGCAGTTGCGCGCGGCGGCCGACCGTCACATCGGCTTCGTCGCGCAGGGCAACAGCTCGGCGGTGGCGGCCGCGCTGGTCACCGCGCTCGACAAGCTGAACGCGCGCACGCCGGACAACCGGATGCTGCTCCTTAATTATTCGGCCGACGATCCGGCGCTCACCGGCGCGCGCTGCAGTTTCTGGCATTTCCGTTTCGACGCGCACGCCGGGATGCGGATGGCCGCGCTCGCCGACGTGATGGCGCGCGACCGCGCGCTGCGCAAGGTCTATCTGCTGAACCAGGACTACAGCTTCGGCCATGACGTCAGCACGCTCGCGCGGCAGGCGCTGGCCGAGCGGCGCCCCGACGTGACGATTGCCGGCGACGAATTCCATCCGATCGGCCGCATCAAGGATTTCTCGCCGTATATCGCGAAGATCCGCGCGAGTGGCGCGGACGCCGTCGTGACCGGCAACTGGGGCAACGACCTCACGCTGCTCGTGAAGGCGGCGCGCGAGCAGGGGCTGAACGCGAAGTTCTACACGTTCTACGGCAACAGTCTCGGCGCGCCGGCCGCGCTCGGCGACGCGGGCGTCGGACGGGTCGTGGCCGTCGCCGACTGGCACCCGAACGCGGGAGGCGCGAAGTCGGACGCGTTCTACCGTGCGTTCCGCACCCGTTTCCCCGCCGCGCAGGACGACTATCCGGTGCGGCGCATGAGCCTGATGATCGAGATGCTGGCGGCCGCGATGGAGCGGGCCGGTTCGGCCGACCCGGTCGCGGTGGCCCACGCGCTGGAAGGGCTGTCGTTCGACGACGGCTTCCATGCGTCGACGATGCGCGCCCAGGATCATCAACTGATCCAGCCCCTTTACGTGATGGAGATGGACAAGGCCGGCACGCCGGGCGTTCGCTTCGACAACGAGGGCTCGGGCTACGGCTTCCGGACGATTCTGGCGGTGCCGGCGCAGCGCACGTCGCTGCCGTCCGCGTGTTCGATGACGCGCCCGTGACGGGCGGCGGTAGGAGCGGCGCGTAGTTGTGCTACAATGCGCGCCGGTTGTAAGTCACGGCACGGCCATTCTTCCGTGTCCGCGTGTACAGTTGGAAAGTCGAAATCAAGGAAATCACATGTCTGTTGCAGATATCAAGAAGTCGGAAGTCGTTGCTCAGTTCGCCCGCGGTACCAACGACACGGGTTCGCCCGAAGTCCAGGTCGCACTGCTGACCGCACGTATCGTCGAACTGACGGGTCACTTCAAGACCCACGCGAAGGATCACCACAGCCGCCGCGGCCTGCTGCGCATGGTGAGCCGCCGCCGCAAGCTGCTCGACTACCTCAAGGGCAAGGATGCCGACCGTTACCGCGCGCTGATCGAGAAGCTGGGTCTGCGTAAGTAATCGAGGCGATTGCCGCCAGCAAGATGCCTGTGTCAGTCCGCTGATGCAGGCATTTTGTTTTTGCGCGGTGCGCAGCGTCACACGCATCGCAGGTAGTCCGGCACATCGCGGCCGGGCTGCCGGAACGGCTGATACCGGGGTCGGGATTTGTGTCATTCCAGCGCGCCGCTCGACGAGCGTCGCGCTGGAATGGCATAAAAAACACACCTTGCTCCGGGTGATTCGGTCGGGACGCCGCCGCGCGGGATGGCCCACGCGGCGAATGAAACGAATGAGTTCAAAGGAGCAACCATGTCCATGTTCAACAAGGTCGTGAAGGAATTCCAGTGGGGCCAGCACAAGGTGCGCCTCGAAACCGGTGAAGTCGCCCGTCAGGCGAGCGGTGCCGTCATCGTCGACGTGGAAGACACCGTCGTGCTGGCGACCGTCGTCGGCGCCAAGTCGGCGAAGCCGGGCCAGGATTTCTTCCCGCTGACCGTCGACTACCTCGAAAAAACCTACTCGGCCGGCAAGATCCCCGGCGGCTTCTTCCGTCGCGAAGGCCGTCCGTCGGAGCATGAGACGCTGACGTCGCGCCTGATCGATCGTCCGCTGCGCCCGCTGTTCCCGGAAGGCTTCTACAACGAAGTGCAGGTCGTGATCCACGTGCTGTCCGTGAACCCGGACATCCCGGCCGACATTCCCGCGCTGATCGGCGCGTCGGCCGCGCTGGCCGTGTCGGGCCTGCCGTTCAACGGCCCGGTCGGTGCCGCGCGCGTCGCGTACATCGACAACGCCTACGTGCTGAACCCGACGCGTGACCAGATCAAGGCATCGAGCCTCGACCTCGTCGTTGCCGGTACGGAGCGCGCGGTGCTGATGGTCGAATCGGAAGCCGACCAGCTGCCGGAAGACGTGATGCTGGGCGCGGTCGTGTTCGGCCACGAACAGATGCAGATCGCGATCGACGCGATCCACGAACTCGTGCGCGAAGGCGGCAAGCCGGAGTGGGACTGGCAGCCGGCCCCGAAGAACGAAGCGCTGATCGCGCGCGTGACGGAACTGGCGCACGGCGATCTGCTCGCCGCTTACCAGCTGCGCGACAAGCAGGCGCGCTCGACGAAGCTGAAGGAAGTCTACGCGGCGACCTCGGCGAAGCTCGAAGAAGACGCGCTGGCGGCCGGCACGGTCGCGGCCGACAAGGCCACCGTCGGCAACATCCTGTTCGACATCGAAGCGAAGATCGTCCGCTCGCAGATCCTGAACGGCGAGCCGCGCATCGACGGTCGCGACACGCGCACCGTGCGTCCGATCGAGATCCGCACCGGCGTGCTGCCGCGCACTCACGGTTCGGCGCTGTTCACGCGTGGCGAGACGCAGGCGCTCGTCGTCGCGACGCTCGGCACGAAGGGCGACGAGCAGATCATCGACGCGCTCGAAGGCGAATACCGCGAGCGCTTCATGCTCCACTACAACATGCCGCCGTTCGCGACGGGCGAAACGGGCCGCGTCGGCTCGCCGAAGCGTCGTGAAATCGGCCACGGCCGTCTCGCGAAACGCGCGCTGGTCAAGTGCCTGCCGAGCGCCGACGAATTCGGCTACTCGATCCGCGTCGTGTCGGAAATCACCGAATCGAACGGTTCGTCGTCGATGGCGTCGGTGTGCGGCGGCTGCCTCGCGCTGATGGACGCCGGCGTGCCGATGAAGGCGCACGTCGCCGGTATCGCGATGGGCCTGATCCTCGAGGGCAACAAGTTCGCGGTGTTGACCGACATCCTCGGCGACGAAGATCACCTCGGCGACATGGACTTCAAGGTGGCCGGCACCGAGCACGGCGTGACCGCGCTGCAGATGGACATCAAGATCCAGGGCATCACGAAGGAAATCATGCAGGTCGCGCTCGCGCAGGCGAAGGAAGGTCGCATGCACATCCTCGGCAAGATGACGTCGGCAGTGTCGGGTGCGAACACGCAACTGTCCGAGTTCGCGCCGCGCATGATCACGATCAAGATCAACCCGGAAAAGATCCGCGACGTGATCGGCAAGGGCGGTTCGGTGATCCGCGCGCTGACCGAAGAAACCGGCACGACGATCGACATTTCGGACGACGGCGTCGTGACGATCGCGAGCACGAGCAGCGAAGGCATGGCCGAAGCGAAGAAGCGCATCGAGAACATCACGGCCGAGATCGAAGTCGGCCAGGTGTACGAAGGCACGGTGCTCAAGCTGCTCGATTTCGGCGCGATCGTGAACCTGCTGCCGGGCAAGGATGGCCTGCTGCACATCTCGGAAATCGTCAACGAGCGCGTGAAGGACATCAACGACTACCTGAAGGAAGGCCAGCAGGTTAAGGTCAAGGTGATCCAGACGGACGAGAAGGGTCGTGTGCGTCTGTCGGCGAAGGCGCTGCTGAACGAAGCGGCTGCCGCGTCGCAGTCGGACACGCCGCCGCAGCAGTAAGCGGACCCGCGTGAGAACGGCCGGCAGCGCGAAAGCGCGCCGGCCGTTTTTTCTGTAGCATCGTTGTGCGGCGCAGCAGCGCCGGCGCAGCATCCGCGCCGCGCGCGGGCGCCTCATTCGCCATCCGATTCCGAGCCTGGAGCCATCACCATGAAAGCTATTGAAATCACCGAATTCGGTGCCCCCGACGTGTTGAAGCTGACGGAGCGCGTGCGCCCCGAACCGGCGCGCGGCGAGGTGCTGATCAAGGTGGCGGCTTCGGGCGTGAACCGGCCCGACGTGTTCCAGCGCAAGGGCGCGTATGCGCCGCCGCCCGGTGCGTCCGACCTGCCGGGCCTCGAGGTCGCGGGCGAGATCGTCGGCGGCGACCTGTCCGATCCGGCGCTGAACCCGTTCGGGCTGAAGCTGGGCGACCGCGTCTGCGCGCTGCTCGCCGGCGGCGGCTACGCCGAATATGCGGTCGCGCCGCTGCCGCAATGCCTGCCGGTGCCCGACGGGCTGACCGACATCGAAGCCGCGTCGTTGCCCGAAACGTTCTTCACGGTGTGGAGCAACGTGTTCGACCGTGCGCTGCTCGGCGCGGGCGAGGGCGGCGAGCAGGAAACGCTGCTGGTGCAGGGCGGCTCGAGCGGGATCGGCGTGACGGCCATCCAGATCGCGCATGCGCTCGGTTTCCGCGTGTTCGCGACGGCCGGCACGGCGGACAAATGCCGGGCATGCGAGGCGCTCGGCGCCGAGCGTGCGATCAACTACAAGACCGAGGATTTCGTCGAGGTCGTCAAGTCGCTGACGCACGACCGCGGCGTCGACGTGATCCTCGACATGGTCGGCGCGGCGTACCTGCCGCGCGAACTCTCCGCGCTGGCGGACGGCGGCCGGATCGTGCTGATCGCGCTGCTCGGCGGCGCGAAGGCCGAGATCAACCTGGGCGAGATCCTGCGCCGCCGCCTGACGGTGACGGGCTCGACGCTGCGTCCGCGTCCGGTCGAGTTCAAGGCGCGCATCGCCGCCCAGCTGAAAGCGCGCGTGTGGCCGCTGCTCGCGGACGGCCGCATCAAGCCGGTCATCTACCGCGTGCTGCCTGCCGGCGACGCCGCCCAGGCGCATGCGCTGATGGAAAGCGGCGAGCACATCGGCAAGATCGTGCTGGATTGGGGCACGATCGCCTGACGGTCGTGCGGCCGGGCTTGACATCGGCGGTTTGACCGGTTCAAGCCGGGCGCAGTAAAATCGCGGGTTTACTTCGCCAGAATCCACCTGACGGCCGGTTTTTCGGCACGTTAATGACAAGATAGTGACGAGACGGACACGATGTCGAAACAACGAACAAAGCGAGTGATCGGCAACTGGAAGATGCACGGCCGGCTGGCCGGCAACCAGGCGCTGCTGAACGAAGTGGTGCAGGGCGCGGACGCAGTGGCGGCCGGCACGTCGATCGGCGTATGCGTGCCGTTCCCCTATCTCGCGCAGGTTCAGGCGGTGCTCGGCGGCAGCCGGGTGGCGTTCGGCGCACAGGACGTGTCGGCGCACGAGCAGGGCGCGTACACCGGCGAAGTGGCGGCCGCGATGGTCGCGGAATTCGGCGCGCAGTATGCGATCGTCGGTCACTCGGAGCGTCGCGCGTATCACGGCGAGCGCAACGAGACCGTCGCCGCGAAGGCGCAGCGCGCGCTCGCGGCGGGCCTCACGCCGGTCGTGTGCGTCGGCGAAACGCTCGACGAGCGCGAAGCGGGCACGACCGAGCGGGTCGTCGGTGCGCAGCTCGACGCCGTGCTTGCCGTGCTGACGGCCGACGAGGCGGCGCGCATCGTCGTCGCGTACGAGCCGGTCTGGGCGATCGGCACCGGCAAGAGCGCGACGTCGGCGCAGGCGCAGGACGTTCACGCGTTCCTGCGTGCGCGTCTCGCGGCGAAGGGTGCGGCGCACGTGTCGGTGCTGTACGGCGGCAGCGTCAAGCCGGACAACGCGGAAGAACTGTTCGCGCAGCCGGACATCGACGGCGGCCTGATCGGCGGCGCGTCGCTGAAGGCTGAAGATTTTCTGGCGATCTGCCGGGCTGCGCGTTGAGCGGTCCGCGATCGAATTGAACCATGATGGCGGCCGGGTGGTCCGGTCGCCAGATCCAACCGGGTGGGTGTGATGCTGTTATTCAAAACGCTGATTATTGTGGTGCAGGTGCTGTCCGCGCTGGGCGTGATCGGGCTCGTGCTGCTGCAGCACGGCAAGGGTGCCGACATGGGCGCCGCATTCGGCAGCGGCGCGTCGGGCAGCCTGTTCGGCGCGACCGGCTCGGCGAACTTCCTGTCGCGCACGACGGCCGTGCTGGCTACGGTTTTCTTCATCGCGACGCTCGCATTGACGTACCTCGGTTCGTACAAGGCGACGCCGTCGGCAGGCGTACTGGGCGCGACCGCGACCGCGCCGGCATCTGCGCCGGCGGCCTCGGCGCCGGTCGTCGCAGCCTCTGCCGCAGCGGGTTCCGCCGCGTCGGCGGCAAGCGCCCCGGGCCAGGACGTGCCGAAATAAAAAGTTAAAATTTTTGCCGTTGTGCGTTGAACAAACCGGGAACTCGGGTTAGAATTTAATTCTTGAAGCGATTCGCGGGAAACGTGCAGTACGACCCGAGTTGCATGCAGTGCCGACGTGGTGAAATTGGTAGACACGCTATCTTGAGGGGGTAGTGGCGAAAGCTGTGCGAGTTCGAGTCTCGCCGTCGGCACCAAAGTTACTCAATGCCAGCCGCTTCTAGTGGCTGGCATTTTTCATTTGTGGGGTGTGTCTTGCGATTGTCTTGGAATCGCGCGTACTCCGAAATGATTCCTTCCGCCGGAAGTGGTATTCTCCGGACGCTCAGAACCAACCGATAGAGGATTGCCTTGAACCTCGCAGCCTATTACCCCGTCTTGTTGTTCCTCCTCGTGGGCACTGGTTTAGGTATAGCGCTGGTCAGTATCGGCAAGCTCCTTGGGCCCAACAAGCCGGACGTCGACAAGAACGCACCGTACGAGTGCGGCTTTGAAGCCTTTGAAGACGCCCGGATGAAGTTCGACGTCCGGTACTACCTCGTCGCCATCCTGTTCATCATCTTCGATCTCGAAACCGCATTCCTGTTTCCGTGGGGCGTCGCGCTCCGGGACATCGGCTGGCCGGGTTTCAGCGCAATGATGATTTTTCTGCTCGAATTCCTGCTGGGCTTTGCCTATATCTGGAAGAAAGGCGGGCTCGACTGGGAGTGATGGGTTTAATCGCCGGTTTGCATGGGCGACCACGCTGGGTCGCTCGTCTGGAGTGGAAAGCAAATGAGTATCGAAGGGGTCTTGAAGGAAGGGTTTGTCACCACGACGGCTGACAAGCTGATCAACTGGACGCGCACCGGCTCGTTGTGGCCGATGACGTTCGGGCTCGCGTGTTGCGCCGTCGAAATGATGCATGCGGGCGCGGCGCGCTACGACCTGGACCGGTTCGGGGTCGTGTTCCGCCCGAGTCCGCGCCAGTCCGACGTGATGATCGTCGCCGGCACGCTCTGCAACAAGATGGCGCCGGCACTGCGCCGCGTGTACGACCAGATGGCCGAGCCGCGCTGGGTGATCTCGATGGGATCGTGCGCGAACGGTGGCGGTTACTACCACTACTCGTACTCGGTGGTGCGCGGCTGCGACCGGATCGTGCCCGTCGACGTCTACGTGCCGGGCTGCCCGCCCACGGCCGAGGCGCTGGTCTATGGCGTGATCCAGTTGCAGGCGAAGATCCGCCGCACCAATACCATCGCCCGTCAATAAAGCCCCGAGCGTCCCCTCAATATGGCAAGCAAAATCGAGACTCTCAAGGCAAACCTCGAAGCCGCGCTCGGCGCGCGCGTGGTGAGCCTCACCGAAGCAATCGGTGAACTGACGCTCGTCGTGAAGGCGAGCGATTACCTCGAAGTCGCAAAGACGCTGCGCGACGATCCGAAGCTCCGTTTCGAGCAGTTGATCGACCTCTGCGGCATCGACTACCAGACCTACGGCGACGGCGCGTACGACGGCCCGCGTTTTGCGGCCGTGTCGCAGCTGCTGTCGGTCACGAACAACTGGCGCCTGCGCCTGCGCGTGTTCGCGCCGGACGACGATCTGCCGATCGTGCCGTCGCTCGTCGACACCTGGTCTTCCTCGAACTGGTACGAGCGCGAAGCGTTCGACCTGTACGGCCTCGTGTTCGAAGGGCACCCCGACCTGCGCCGCCTCCTCACCGACTACGGCTTCATCGGCCACCCGTTCCGCAAGGACTTCCCGGTGTCGGGCTACGTCGAAATGCGCTACGACCCGGAAGAGAAGCGGGTCGTCTACCAGCCGGTGACGATCGAGCCGCGCGAAATCACGCCGCGCGTGATCCGCGAGGATCGCTATGGCGGTCTGAAACATTAAGGGGGCGTCATGGCAGAAATCAAGAACTACACGCTCAACTTCGGCCCGCAGCACCCGGCAGCGCACGGCGTGCTGCGCCTCGTGCTCGAGCTCGACGGCGAAGTCATCCAGCGTGCCGATCCGCACATCGGCCTGCTGCACCGCGCGACCGAAAAGCTCGCGGAAAACAAGACCTTCATCCAGTCCGTGCCGTACATGGACCGTCTCGACTACGTGTCGATGATGGTCAACGAGCACGGCTATGTGCTCGCGATCGAACGTCTGCTCGGCATCGACGTGCCGGAGCGCGCGCAGTACATTCGCGTGCTGTTCGACGAGATCACGCGCGTGCTGAACCACCTGATGTGGATCGGCGCGCACGCGCTCGACGTCGGCGCAATGGCCGTGTTCCTGTACGCGTTCCGCGAGCGCGAAGACCTGATGGACGTGTACGAAGCGGTGTCCGGCGCACGGATGCACGCGGCGTATTACCGTCCGGGCGGCGTCTATCGCGACCTGCCGGATGCGATGCCGCAATTCAAGGCGTCGAAGATCCGCAACGAGAAGGCGCTCGCGAAGATGAACGAAGCGCGCAGCGGCTCGGTGCTCGACTTCATCGACGACTTCTTCACGCGCTTCCCGAAGTGCATCGACGAATACGAAACGCTGCTGACCGACAACCGGATCTGGAAACAGCGTCTGGTCGGGATCGGCGTCGTGAGCCCGGAACGTGCGTTGCAGATGGGCCTCACCGGCCCGATGCTGCGCGGCTCGGGGATCGCGTGGGACCTGCGCAAGAAGCAACCGTACGAAGTGTACGATCGCATGGATTTCGACGTGCCGGTCGGCGTGAACGGCGATTGCTACGACCGCTATCTGGTGCGTGTCGAAGAAATGCGTCAGTCGGTCCGTATCGCGAAACAGTGTATTGAGTGGCTCCGCAAGAATCAGGGGCCGGTGATGACCGACAATCACAAGGTTGCGCCGCCGTCGCGCGTCGGCATGAAGACCAACATGGAAGACTTGATTCACCACTTCAAGCTCTTCACCGAAGGTTTTCACGTGCCGGAAGGCGAAGCGTACGCGGCAGTCGAGCATCCGAAGGGCGAGTTCGGCATCTATCTCGTGTCGGACGGTGCCAACAAGCCGTATCGCCTCAAGATCCGCGCACCGGGCTTCGCGCATCTCGCGTCGCTCGACGAAATGGCGCGCGGCCACATGATTGCCGACGCCGTCACGATCATCGGTACGCAGGACATCGTGTTCGGCGAGATCGATCGCTAATGGTTGCGCCGCCCGCGCGAGCGGGCGGCGAGCAGTAAGTCACACGCGAAGTCTGATGCTGCATGCGCTGAACCGGCGCGGCTTCGCAAGCTGTCAACAGTGAGCGCCAGGTCTGCCGTCCATGCACAGCAGTGCGGCAGGTTGTTCGTTCGGTAGGAATTGAAAGAGTCGTGTCTGAAAATGATCTCAGCTGAAGGCCTGAAAGAAATCGATCGAGCGTTGACGAAGTATCCCGCCGATCAGAAACAGTCCGCCGTGATGTCGGCGTTGGCCGTCGCTCAGGAAGAGCACGGCTGGCTGTCGCCCGAACTGATGCAGTTCGTCGCGGACTATCTCGGCATGCCGGCCGTTGCCGTGCAGGAAGTCGCGACGTTCTACACGATGTACGAGCTCAAACCGGTCGGCAAGCACAAGATCACGCTCTGTACGAACCTGCCGTGTCAGCTTGGCCCGCACGGCGGCGCCGAGGCGACGGCCGACTACCTGAAACAGAAGCTGGGCATCGGCTTCGGCGAGACCACGCCTGACGGCAAGTTCACGCTGAAAGAAGGCGAATGCATGGGCTCGTGCGGCGATGCGCCGGTGCTGCTGGTGAACAATCACAGAATGTGCAGCTTCATGAGCCGCGAGAAGATCGACCAGCTGCTTGAGGAGCTTTCGAAATGACGTCCCTTCACGACCGTCACATCAAACCGCTGATCCTCGCAGGCCTTAACGGCGAGAACTGGCATCTCGAAGATTACGTCGCGCGCGGCGGCTACAAGCAGCTGCGTCGCATTCTCGAAGAGAAGATTCCGCCGGAGCAGGTGATCGCCGACGTGAAGGCGTCGGGCCTGCGCGGCCGTGGCGGTGCGGGCTTCCCGACCGGCCTCAAATGGAGCTTCATGCCGCGCCAGTTCCCGGGGCAGAAGTACCTCGTCTGCAACTCGGACGAAGGCGAACCGGGCACGTTCAAGGATCGCGACATCCTGCGCTGGAACCCGCACGCACTGATCGAAGGGATGGCCATCGGCGCATACGCGATGGGCATCACCGTCGGCTACAACTACATCCACGGCGAAATCTTCGAAGTCTATCGACGCTTCGAGGCTGCCCTGGACGAGGCGCGCGCCGCCGGCTTCCTCGGCGACAACATCATGGGCTCGGAATTCTCGTTCCAGCTGCACGCGCACCACGGTTACGGCGCGTACATCTGCGGCGAGGAAACGGCGCTGCTCGAATCGCTCGAAGGCAAGAAGGGCCAGCCGCGCTTCAAGCCGCCGTTCCCGGCGAGCTTCGGCGTGTACGGCAAGCCGACCACGATCAACAACACCGAGACGTTCGCCGCGGTGCCGTTCCTGCTGTCCATCGGGCCGCAGAATTATCTCGAGATCGGCAAGCCGAACAACGGCGGCACGAAGATCTTCTCGGTGTCGGGCGACGTCGAGCGTCCGGGCAACTACGAGGTGCCGCTCGGCACGCCGTTCGCGACGCTGATGGAGCTCGCCGGCGGGATGCGCGGCGGCAAGAAGATCAAGGCCGTGATTCCGGGCGGGTCGTCGGCGCCGGTGATTCCGGGCGACATCATGATGCAGACGGATCTCGACTACGACTCGATCGCGAAGGCGGGCTCGATGCTCGGCTCCGGCGCGGTGATCGTGATGGACGAGACGCGCTGCATGGTGCGTTCGCTGCTGCGCCTGTCGTACTTCTATTACGAGGAATCGTGCGGCCAGTGCACGCCGTGCCGCGAAGGCACCGGCTGGCTGTATCGCGTCGTGAACCGCATCGAGCACGGCCAGGGCCGCCAGGAAGACCTGGACCTGCTGAACTCGGTGGCGGAGAACATCATGGGCCGTACGATCTGCGCGCTCGGCGACGCGGCGGCGATGCCGGTTCGCGGGATGCTCAAGCACTACTGGGACGAATTCGCGTACCACGTCGAGCACAAGCACTGCATGGTCGGCGGCCACACACACGCGGCGGCAGCCTGAAGCGAAGTACCGGTTGCGGAATTTGAGCGCACGGTCGGGCGAACGCGCGAACGGGCGGAAATAGGTTAAGGACCATTCACCATCATGGTTGAACTTGAAATAGACGGCAAGAAGGTCGAGGTGCCCGAAGGCAGCATGGTGATCCAGGCTGCGCACAAGGCGGATACGTACATTCCTCACTTCTGCTATCACAAGAAACTGTCGGTTGCGGCCAACTGCCGGATGTGCCTCGTCGAAGTCGAGAAGATGCCGAAGGCCGTGCCTGCCTGCGCGACGCCCGTGTCGGCCGGCATGGTCGTGCACACGCAATCCGACAAGGCCGTGAAGGCGCAGCAGTCGGTGATGGAATTCCTCCTCATCAACCACCCGCTCGACTGCCCGATCTGCGATCAGGGCGGCGAATGCCAGCTGCAGGATCTGGCGGTCGGCTACGGCAAGTCGTCGTCGCGCTATTCGGAAGAAAAGCGCGTGGTGTTCCACAAGAACGTGGGCCCGCTGATCTCGATGGAAGAAATGTCGCGCTGCATCCACTGCACGCGCTGCGTCCGCTTCGGCCAGGAAATCGCCGGCGTGATGGAGTTCGGCATGCTGGGCCGCGGCGAGCACTCGGAAATCACGACGTTCGTCGGCAAGACGGTCGACTCCGAGCTGTCGGGCAACATGATCGACCTGTGCCCGGTCGGCGCGCTGACCAGCAAGCCGTTCCGCTACAGCGCCCGGACCTGGGAACTGTCGCGCCGCAAGTCGGTGAGCCCGCACGATTCCGTCGGCGCGAACCTCGTCGTGCAGGTGAAGAACAACCGCGTGATGCGCGTGCTGCCGTTCGAAAACGAAGCGATCAACGAATGCTGGATCTCGGACAAGGACCGCTTCTCGTATGAAGCGCTCAACAGCACCGAGCGCCTGACGAAGCCGATGCTGAAGCAGGGCGGCCAGTGGATCGAAACCGACTGGCAGACCGCACTCGAATATGTCGCGAAGGGCCTGAAGGGCATCGCCGCGGATCACGGCGCGAACGCGCTGGCGATGCTCGCGAGCGCGCACAGCACGGCCGAAGAGCTGTTCCTCGTGAAGCAGCTCGCCAATGAACTGAAGACGCCGAACGTCGACTTCCGTTTGCGCCAGCAGGATTTCTCGGCGCCGGTCGCCGGTGCGCCGTGGCTCGGCATGCCGATCGCCGATCTGTCGAACCTCGGTGCCGCATTGGTCGTCGGCTCGTTGCTGCGCCGCGACCACCCGCTGTTCGCCGCACGCCTGCGTCAGGCCGCGAAGAACGGCGCGAAGCTGCACTTCCTGAACGCAACCGGCGACGACTCGCTGATCCCGACCGCGCAGCGCATCGTCGCCGCACCGTCGGCATGGCTCGACGAACTGGCCGGCATCGCCGCGGCGGTCGCGCAACTGCGCGGCGTCGCGCTGCCCGATGCGCTCGCCGGCGTCACGGCGTCGGCGGCCGCCCAGGCCGTCGCGCAATCGCTCGCCAACGGCGAACGCCGCGCGGTGCTGCTCGGCAACGTCGCCGTGCGTCACCCGCAATTCGCGCAGCTGCACGCGCTCGCACAGTGGATCGCCGAGAACACCGGCGCGACGCTCGGCTTCCTGACGGAAGCGGCGAACACGGTCGGCGCGCACGTGGTCGGCGCACTGCCGGGCGAAGGCGGCCTGAACGCTCGCGAAGCGTTCGCGCAGCCGCGCAAGGGCTACGTGCTGCTGAACGTCGAACCGGAATTCGACACCGCCGATCCGGCGCAGGCGCTTGCCGCGCTGAACCAGGCGGAAATGGTCGTCGTGATGTCGCCGTTCAAGCACGGCGTCGATTACGCCGACGTGCTGCTGCCGATCGCGCCGTTCACCGAAACGGCCGGCACGTACGTGAACGCCGAAGGCACGGTGCAGAGCTTCAACGGCGTCGTGCGCGCACTCGGCGACACGCGCCCCGGCTGGAAGGTGCTGCGCGTGCTGGGCAGCCTGCTCGGCCTGCCGAACTTCGAATACGAGACGGCCGAAGAAGTACGTCTCGCCGCGCTCGGCGACGCAGGTGTCGCAAGCCGCCTGTCGAACCGCACGTCGGTCGCGCCGGCACGTGTCGCAGCCAGCGCCGCGAACGGCGGCTTCGAGCGCCTCGCCGACGTGCCGATCTATCACGCCGACGCACTCGTGCGCCGCGCAGGTGCGCTGCACCTGACGGCCGCCGCGAAGGCCGCGAACACCGTCGGCCTGCCGGCCGGGCTGTTCGACAAGCTGGGCTTGAAGGAAGGCGACGCGGTGCGCGTGCGTCAAGGCGAGCGTGCGGTGAAGTTGCCGGCCGTGCGCGACGCGAATCTTGCGGAGACGGTCGTTCGCGTGTCGGCGGCGACGCCTGCCGGCGCAGCGCTCGGCAGCCTGTTCGGTGAACTGGTGGTGGAGAAGGCGTAAATGAGCTTGTTCGATACGATCAACGCGGGCGGAGCCCAGCTTCTCGGCGTCGCGTGGCCGACGGTGTGGGCGCTCGTGCGCATCCTCGTCGTCGCCGTCGTGATCCTGCTGTGCGTCGCGTACCTGATTCTGTGGGAACGCAAGCTGATCGGCTGGATGCACGTGCGTCTCGGGCCGAACCGCGTCGGCCCCGCCGGTCTGCTGCAGCCGATCGCCGACGTGCTGAAGCTGCTGCTGAAGGAAGTGATTCAGCCGAGCGCAGCGAGCCGCTGGCTGTACCTGGTCGCGCCGGTCATGACGGTCGTGCCCGCGTTCGCGGTGTGGGCGGTGATCCCATTCCAGGCCCAGGCGGTGCTCGCGAACGTGAACGCCGGCCTGCTGTACGCGATGGCGATCTCGTCGATCGGCGTGTATGCGGTGATTCTCGCCGGCTGGGCGTCGAACTCGAAGTACGCGTTCCTCGGCGCGATGCGCGCCGCTGCGCAGATGGTCTCGTACGAAATCTCGATGGGCTTCGCGCTGGTGCTCGTGCTGATGACGGCCGGCAGCCTGAACCTGTCGGAAATCGTCGGCTCGCAGCAGCACGGCTTCTTCGCCGGCCACGGCGTGAACTTCCTGTCGTGGAACTGGCTGCCGCTGCTGCCGGCGTTCGTCGTCTACTTCGTGTCCGGCATCGCCGAAACGAACCGTCACCCGTTCGACGTGGTGGAAGGCGAGTCGGAAATCGTCGCGGGTCACATGATCGATTACTCGGGTATGGCGTTCGCGCTGTTCTTCCTCGCCGAGTACATCAACATGATCGTGATCTCGGCGCTGGCGGCGACGCTGTTCCTCGGCGGCTGGGACGCGCCGTTCGAATTCCTGTCGTTCATTCCGGGCATCTTCTGGCTGGTGCTGAAGGTATTCGCGCTGCTGTCGGTGTTCATCTGGGTGCGTGCGACGTTCCCGCGCTACCGTTACGACCAGATCATGCGCCTGGGCTGGAAGGTGTTCCTGCCCGTCACGGTGATCTGGGTGGTCGTGGTCGGCTTCTGGATGATGTCGCCGCTGAACATCTGGGTGAAGTAAAGATCGGACGAAATCATGACGGCAATCCAACACTTCTTTAAGACCTTCTTCCTGACGGAGCTGCTGAAGGGGCTCGCGCTGACCGGTCGCTACACGTTCCGGCGCAAGTTCACGGTGCAGTTCCCGGAAGAAAAGACCCCGATCTCGCCGCGTTTCCGCGGGCTGCACGCGCTGCGCCGCTACGAGAACGGCGAAGAGCGCTGCATCGCGTGCAAGCTGTGCGAGGCCGTGTGCCCCGCGATGGCGATCACGATCGAATCGGAAACGCGTGCGGACAACACGCGCCGCACGACGCGCTACGACATCGACCTGACGAAGTGCATCTTCTGCGGTTTCTGCGAAGAAAGCTGCCCGGTCGATTCGATCGTCGAGACGCAGATTCTCGAGTACCACGGCGAAAAGCGCGGCGACCTGTATTTCACGAAGGAAATGCTGCTCGCGGTGGGCGATCGCTACGAGAAGGACATCGCCGCGGCGAAGGCTGCCGACGCGCCGTATCGTTGATTGTGTTTGCAGTGCCGGCCCGG
Organism: Burkholderia sp. B10; assembly: GCF_004368385.1. Classification (NCBI taxonomy): domain Bacteria; kingdom Pseudomonadati; phylum Pseudomonadota; class Betaproteobacteria; order Burkholderiales; family Burkholderiaceae; genus Burkholderia; species Burkholderia sp. B10. The sequence goes on from NZ_PQMX01000022.1 coordinate 65,385, forward strand.
CATCGACGGGCCGTGCCGCCGCGACGGGTGCGGCACGCGAGAGCGTCCCGCAAGCCGCGCCTGACTATGGCCTAACGATGAACCGGTAATCATGGAATTCACGACCGTACTGTTCTACATCTTCGCGCTGCTCCTGGTGGTATCAGGGCTGAAGGTGATCACTTCGCGCAACCCGGTGGCGTCTGCGCTTTTCCTTGTGCTGGCGTTCTTCAACGCCGCCGCGATCTGGATGCTGCTGGAAGCGGAGTTCCTCGCGATCCTGCTGGTGCTGGTCTACGTGGGCGCCGTGATGGTGCTGTTCCTGTTCGTCGTGATGATGCTCGACATCAACATCGACTTCCTGCGGCGCGACTTCAAGAAGTTCGTGCCGATGGCCACCGTCGTCGGCGCGATCATCGTGGTCGAGACCGCGCTGATCCTGTGGCGCGGCTACGGCGACACGCACACGGTCCACGCGATGGCGACCGGCGCGATGGCCGACTGGTCGAACACGCGCCTGATCGGCAAGGTGATCTACACCGACTACATCTTCGCGTTCGAAATCGCCGGCCTGGTGCTGCTGGTGGCGATCATCGCCGCGATCGGGCTGACCGCGCGTCACGGCAAGGACAGCAAGCGCCAGCGCGTGTCGGATCAGGTCAAGGTGCGCCGCAACGATCGCGTGCGCCTCGTGAAGATGGAAGCGGACAAGCCGCAGCCGGCAACGGCGCAGAGCGAAGCCGGTACGAGCACCAACGGCTAAGCGGAGGAAACCCATACCATGCTGACTCTTGCCCATTACCTCGTGCTCGGCGCGATCCTGTTTGCGATGTCGATCGTCGGGATTTTCCTGAACCGCCGCAACATCATCATCATCCTGATGGCGATCGAACTGATGCTGCTGGCCGTCAACACCAACTTCGTCGCGTTCTCGCACTATCTCGGCGACGTACACGGCCAGATCTTCGTGTTCTTCGTGCTGACGGTCGCCGCAGCGGAAGCCGCGATCGGCCTCGCGATTCTGGTGACCCTGTTCCGTAAGCTCGACACGATCAATGTCGAGGATCTCGATCAGCTCAAAGGTTAATTTCAGGCAACGCTGTTATGTCAACGACACTCAATGAAAACCTGCTGCTGGCGATTCCGCTCGCTCCGCTGGCCGGCTCGCTGATTGCGGGGCTGTTCGGGAACGCAGTGGGGCGCAAGGGCGCACATCGGATCACGATCCTCGGCGTATTGATCGCGTTCCTCCTGTCGGCGAAAGTCTTCTTCGACGTGATGGGCGGCGCGAGCTTCAACGCGACCGTCTATGAATGGATGAACGTCGGCTCGCTGAAACTCGAGGTCGGCTTCCTCGTCGATTCGCTGACCGCGATGATGATGGTGGTCGTCACCTTCGTCTCGCTGATGGTGCACGTGTACACGATCGGCTACATGTCGGAAGAGGACGGCTACCAGCGCTTCTTCTCGTACATCTCGCTGTTCACGTTCTCGATGCTGATGCTCGTGATGAGCAACAACTTCCTGCAGCTGTTCTTCGGCTGGGAAGCGGTGGGTCTGGTGTCGTACCTGCTGATCGGCTTCTACTTCACGCGTGAGAGCGCGATCTACGCGAACATGAAGGCGTTCCTCGTGAACCGCGTGGGCGACTTCGGCTTCCTGCTGGGCATCGGCCTGCTGCTCGCGTTCGCGGGCTCGATGAACTACGGCGAAGTGTTCGCGAAGCGCGCGGAACTCGCGAGCCTGCACTTCCCGGGCACCGACTGGGGCCTGCTGACCGTCGCCTGTATCTGCCTGTTCATCGGCGCGATGGGTAAGTCGGCGCAGTTCCCGCTGCACGTGTGGCTGCCCGACTCGATGGAAGGCCCGACGCCGATCTCCGCACTGATTCACGCGGCGACGATGGTGACCGCCGGCATCTTCATGGTGTCGCGCATGTCGCCGTTGTTCGAGCTGTCGGATACCGCGCTGTCGTTCATCACGGTGATCGGCGCGATCACGGCGCTGTTCATGGGCTTCCTCGGGATCGTCCAGAACGACATCAAGCGCGTCGTCGCGTATTCGACGCTGTCGCAGCTCGGCTACATGACCGTCGCGCTCGGCGTGTCCGCTTACCCGGTCGCCGTGTTCCACCTGATGACGCACGCGTTCTTCAAGGCGCTGCTGTTCCTCGGCGCCGGTTCGGTGATCATGGGCATGCACCACGACCAGGACATGCGCAACATGGGCGGCCTGCGCAAGTACATGCCGATCACGTGGATCACGTCGCTCGTCGGTTCGCTCGCGCTGATCGGCACGCCGTTCTTCTCGGGCTTCTACTCGAAGGACTCGATCATCGACGCGGTGAAGCTGTCGCATCTGCCGGGTTCGGGCTTCGCATACTTCGCGGTCGTCGCCAGCGTGTTCGTCACCGCGCTGTACTCGTTCCGCATGTACTTCCTGGTGTTCCACGGCGAAGAGCGCTTCCGCAAGCCGAAGCATCCGGAATCGCCGATGGGCATGGCGGCCGCACACGGTCACGACGATCACGGCCATGGCCACGGTCATGACGACCACGCGCACGAGCCGCACGAGACCCCGTGGGTCGTGTGGGTGCCGCTGGTGCTGCTGGCGATCCCGTCGCTGATCATCGGTGCGATCGCGATCGGCCCGATGCTGTACGGCGACTTCTTCCAGCACGGCGTCGCGTTCGACAAGGTGATCTTCATCGGCCAGAACCATCCGGCGCTCGCCGAGATGGCCGAAGAGTTCCACGGCTGGGTCGGCATGGGCCTGCACTCGGTGTCGGGTCTGCCGGTGTGGCTGGCGCTCGCCGGTGTCGTCGTCGCGTGGTTCCTGTACCTGAAGCGTCCGGATCTGCCGGCGTCGATCCGCCGCGCGTTCGGTCCGATCTACACGCTGCTGGACAACAAGTACTACATGGACAAGATCAACGAAGTGGTGTTCGCCCGCGGTTCGGTGGCGATCGGCCGCGGCCTGTGGAAGGAGGGCGACGTCGTCGTGATCGACGGTCTCGTCAACGGCAGCGCCCGGTTCATCGGCTGGTTCGCCGGCGTGATCCGCTTCCTCCAATCCGGTTACATCTATCACTACGCGTTCGCCATGATCATCGGCATGCTGGGGCTCCTGACCCTGTTTGTAACGCTCGGCGGCAAATAAGGCGGGGGGACAACTAATGCACGCTTTTCCGATTCTCAGTACCGCGATCTGGCTGCCGATCGTTTTCGGCCTCCTCGTGCTCGCGGTCGGTAACGACAAAAACCCGGGGGCGGCCCGCTGGCTCGCGCTGATCGGCTCGCTGCTGGGCCTCGCGGTCACGCTGCCGCTGATCACCGGCTTCGATTCGAGCACGGCCGCGCTGCAGTTCGTCGAGCAATCGACCTGGATCGAACGCTTCAACATCTCGTACCACCTCGGCGTCGACGGCATCTCGATGTGGTTCGTCGTGCTGACCGCGCTGATCACGGTGATCGTCGTGATCGCCGCGTGGGAGGTGATCACCGAGAACGTCGCGCAGTACCTGGCGGCCTTCCTGATCCTGTCCGGGATCATGATCGGCGTGTTCTCGGCGGCCGACGGCCTGCTGTTCTACGTGTTCTTCGAGGCCACGCTGATCCCGATGTACATCATCATCGGCGTGTGGGGCGGCCCGAACCGCGTGTACGCGGCGTTCAAGTTCTTCCTGTACACGCTGGCCGGCTCGCTGCTGATGCTGGTCGCGCTGATCTACCTGTACACGCAGACGCATTCGTTCGATCTCGCGACGTGGCAGAACGCCAAGATCGCGATGACGCCGCAGATCATGCTGTTCATCGCCTTCTTCCTCGCGTTCGCGGTGAAGGTGCCGATGTGGCCGGTGCACACGTGGCTGCCGGACGCGCACGTGGAAGCGCCGACGGGCGGCTCGGTCGTGCTGGCCGCGATCATGCTGAAGCTCGGCGCATACGGTTTCCTGCGCTTCTCGCTGCCGATCACGCCTGACGCGAGTCACTTCCTGGCGCCGGTCGTGATCACGCTGTCGCTGATCGCGGTGATCTACATCGGCCTCGTCGCGATGGTGCAGGCCGATATGAAGAAGCTGGTCGCGTATTCGTCGATCGCGCACATGGGCTTCGTGACGCTCGGCTTCTTCATCTTCAACCAGCTCGGCGTCGAAGGCGCGATCGTCCAGATGATCTCGCACGGCTTCGTGTCGGGCGCGATGTTCCTGAGCATCGGCGTGCTGTACGACCGCCTGCACTCGCGCCAGATCGCCGATTACGGCGGCGTCGTGAACGTGATGCCGAAGTTCGCCGCATTCGCGATGCTGTTCTCGATGGCCAACTGCGGCCTGCCGGGCACGTCGGGTTTCGTCGGCGAGTTCATGGTGATTCTCGCGGCCGTCCAGTACAACTTCTGGATCGGCTTCGGTGCGGCATTCACGCTGATCCTCGGCGCTGCCTACACGTTGTGGATGTACAAGCGCGTGTATTTCGGCGCCGTCGCGAACGACCACGTCGCGAAGCTGACGGACATCGGCCGTCGCGAATTCGTGATGCTGGCCGTGCTCGCCGCGTTCACGCTGCTGATGGGCCTGTATCCGAAGCCCTTCACCGACGTGATGCACGTTTCCGTGGAAAACCTCCTCTCCCATGTCGCGCAGTCGAAGCTGCCGCTGGCCCAGTAAGCGCGAGCGGAGGAACTCAAGATCATGAACGCACCTATGAATGTCCTGTTGCCTGACGCGCTGGTGATGGCCGCCATCATCGTCGCGTGGCTGAACGACACCTTTACCGGTGCCGCCGGCCGCCGCCTGACCTATCTGATCGCGGTGGTGGCGTCGGTCGTCGCCGGCGTCTGGTTTGCCGTGCAGGCGCTCGATCCGCACCAGTACTACTTCTTCTCGCGGATGGTCGTCGTCGACTCGTTCGCGAGCATGATGAAGGCCGTCGTATCGTTCGGCTTCGCGGTCACGCTCGTCTACTCGCGCAAGTACCTCGAAGACCGCGACATGTTCCGCGGCGACGTGTTCCTGCTGGGCATGTTCTCGCTGCTCGGTCAGCTGGTGATGGTGTCGGGCAACAACTTCCTGACGCTGTACCTCGGCCTCGAACTGATGTCGCTGTCGCTGTATGCCGTGATCGCGCTGCGCCGCGACGCCGCGCAGTCGAGCGAAGCCGCGATGAAGTACTACGTGCTGGGCGCGCTCGCATCGGGCTTCGTGCTGTACGGCATCTCGATGCTCTACGGCGCGACCGGCTCGCTCGAGCTCGGCGAAGTGTACAAGGCGGTCAGCGGCAACACCGACGCGGCCGTGCTGATGTTCGGCGTGATCTTCATCGTCGCCGGTATCGCGTTCAAGCTCGGCGCCGTGCCGTTCCACATGTGGGTGCCGGACGTCTATCAGGGCGCACCGACCGCGATGACGCTGTTCGTCGGCGGCGGTCCGAAGGTTGCCGCGTTCGCGTGGGGCCTGCGCTTCCTGGTGATGGGCCTGCTGCCGCTCGCGCAGAACTGGCAGACCGCGCTCGTGATCCTCGCCGCGCTGTCGCTGATCGTCGGTAACATCACCGGTATCGTCCAGCGCAACATCAAGCGGATGCTCGCTTACTCGGCGATTTCGAACATGGGCTTCGTGCTGCTCGGCCTGCTGGCCGGCATCGTGAAGGGCGACGCGGCCGCACCGGCGAACGCATACAGCTCGGCGATGTTCTACGCGATCGTCTACCTGATCACGACGCTCGGCTCGTTCGGCGTGGTGATGCTGCTCGCACGCCGCGATTTCGAAGCCGAAACGATCGACGACTTCAAGGGCCTCAACAAGCGCAGCCCGGTGTTCGCGTTCGTGATGATGGTCATGATGTTCTCGCTGGCCGGCATCCCGCCGACCGTCGGCTTCTACGCGAAGCTCGCGGTGCTCGAGGCCACGGTCAACGCCGGCCTCACGTGGCTCGCGGTGCTCGCGGTGATCACGTCGCTGTTCGGCGCGTTCTACTACCTGCGCATCGTGAAGCTGATGTACTTCGATGCACCGCAGGACGCGTCGCCGATCACGGGCGACTTCTGCAAGCGCACGATCCTGGTGGTCAACGGCCTTGCGGTCGTCGCGCTCGGCCTGGTTCCGAGCCCGCTGCTGACGGCTTGCCTGCAGGCGATCCGTCATACGCTGCAAACGCTGCCGCTGTAATGTCGGCAGCCGGCTGGTTCATCGTGCTGTTGGCGCTCCTGTTCGCCAACCTGCCGTTCCTGAATCAACGCCTGTTCGCCGCCGTGCCGATCGGCGCGGCGAAGAAGAGTGCGTGGATTCGGATCGGCGAGCTGATCGTGCTGTACTTCGTGGTCGGCGCGCTCGGCTTCTGGCTCGAATCGCGCGCCGGCAACCGCTTCGAACAGGGCTGGCAGTTTTACGCGATCACGTTCAGCCTGTTCATCGTGTTCGCGTTTCCCGGCTTCACGTTTCAGTATCTCGTCAAACGACGCTGACGGCTGCGGCCGTCGCGTGCTCATTTCCCCGGAGCCCGCCGATGGCCGAACTACCCAATCACGACGCCGCACTCACCGAAACCTGTCTCGACAGCGAGGCGATTTTCGACGGCGCGTTCCTCAAGCTCAAACGCGATACGGTGCGTCTGCCTGACGGCAAGCAGGCGACGCGCGAGTACGTCCAACATCCGGGCGCGGTGATGGTGATCCCGCTGTTCGACGACGGCCGCGTGCTGATGGAAAGCCAGTACCGCTATCCGATCGGCAAGGTCATGGCCGAATTCCCGGCCGGCAAGCTCGATCCGAACGAAGGCGCGCTCGCATGCGCGGTGCGCGAGCTGCGCGAGGAAACCGGCTACACGGCCCGCGAGTACGTGTTCCTGACGCGCATTCACCCGATCATTTCCTATTCGACCGAGTTCATCGACCTGTACCTCGCGCGCGGGCTCACGGCCGGCGAGCGCAAGCTCGACGAAGGCGAATTCCTCGAAACCTTCACGGCGACGCTGCCCGACCTGCTCGAATGGGTGCGCGCCGGCCAGATCTCCGACGTGAAGACGATCATCGGCACGATGTGGCTCGAGAAGGTGCTGTCCGGCAACTGGCCGCTCGGCGCGCTGCAGAACCCCTGAGCGGGCGTCGGCGGCGAGCCGGGCACGGCGTTACAATCGCGTGACGCGCCGGCCGCCGGCCGCGCGAAGCCGGTTTAGCACGGTCGTTCAAAAAAGCGCGATTTGCGCTACACTCGTCACACGCCCTGATTCAGCATGAAGGTCCTCGATTTACAGTGTCCGCACGGTCATCGGTTCGAAGGCTGGTTCGCTTCCGTCGATGAATTCGAAGCGCAGTTGTCTCGCAAGCTGGTCGAATGTCCGGTGTGCGGGACGACCGACATCAACCGGATGCCGTCGGCGCCGCGTCTGAACCTTTCGGGCGCGACGCAGGCGCAGCCGCAGCCGGCCGATCCGCGCGCGCTGCAGGCCCGGGCGATGCGGGCGCTGCGCGAGGTGCTGGAGAAGACCGAGAACGTGGGCGAGCGCTTCGCCGAGGAAGCGCGGCGCATTCATTACAACGAAGCGCCGGCACGCAGCATTCGCGGCGTCACGACGCCCGAGGATGCGCGATCCTTGGTCGAAGAAGGCATCGAAGTGATGCCGCTGCCGATTCCCTCCGCGCTGAAAGAACCGCTGCAATGACCTTGCGCAGTGAGTCCTGGCCGGGCCGGACGGCCGCGGACAGGAGACACTGCGCATGGATCTGAATTACTCCCCCGCCGACGACGCATTCCGCGCCGACGTCCGCGCCTGGCTCGAGGCGAATCTGCCTCATGCACTGCGCGCCAAGGTACTCGACCATAAACGGCTGAACCGTGACGATTTCGCAAGCTGGCACCGCATCCTCGGCGAGCGCGGCTGGTCCGCGCCTGCGTGGCCGGTCGAGTACGGCGGCCCGGGCTGGAACGCGACGCAGCGGCACATCTGGGAAGAAGAGTGCGCCCGCATCGGCGCGCCGATCGTGCTGCCGTTCGGCGTGTCGATGGTCGCGCCGGTGCTGATGAAATACGGCAGCGAAGCGCAGAAGCGCCACTACCTGCCGCGCATCCTCGACGGCACCGACTGGTGGTGCCAGGGCTATTCGGAGCCGGGTTCCGGTTCGGATCTCGCCTCGCTGCGCACGCGCGCCGAGCGCGACGGCGACCACTACGTGGTGAACGGCCAGAAGACCTGGACGACGCTCGGCCAATATGCGGACATGATGTTCTGCCTCGTGCGCACCGATTCGTCGGCGAAGAAGCAGGAAGGCATCTCGTTCCTGCTGATCGACATGAAGACGCCGGGCATCACGGTGCGCCCGATCATCACGCTCGACGAGGACCACGAAGTCAACGAGGTGTTCTTCGAGGACGTGAAGGTGCCGGTCGAGAACCTCGTCGGCGACGAGAATCGCGGCTGGACCTACGCCAAATATCTGCTGGGGCACGAGCGCACCGGCATCGCGCGCGTCGGCGCGTCGAAGCGCGAGCTGGCCTTCCTGAAACGCGTCGCATCGAACCAGCGCAAGAACGGCAAGCCGTTGCTCGCCGATCCCGTGTTCGCCGCGAAGGTCGCGGCGCTGGAGGTCGAGCTGATGGCGCTCGAGGTGACGGTGCTGCGGGTCGTGAGCCGTGAGACGAGCGGCAAGGGGCCGGGCCCCGAGGCGTCGATGCTGAAGATCAAGGGCACCGAGGTGCAGCAGGCGCTCACCGAGCTGATGTTCGAAGCGATCGGGCCGCTCGCCGCGCCGTTCGACATCCCGTTCCTCGACGGCGAGCGCGAGCACAGCTGCGCGGGCGACGATGACGCGGCGCCGCTCGCCGCGTACTACTTCAATTACCGGAAGACGTCGATCTACGGCGGTTCGAACGAGATTCAGAAGAACATCATCGCGCAGATGATTCTGGGGCTGTAACCAGGCAACGGAGACAACCATGGATTTCAGCTTTACCGACGAGCAGCAACAGTTCGCCGACGCGCTGCGCCGTTACCTCGGCGAGCAATACGGGTTCGACGCGCGGCAGGCGATCGTGCGCAGCGATGCGGGCGTATCGGAAGCGCAATGGAGCGCGTTCGCCGAGCTCGGCCTGACCGCGCTGCCCGTGCCCGACGCGCAGGGAGGCTTCGGCGGCGGCCCGGTCGACATGCTGGTCGCGATGCAGGAGCTCGGCCGTGCGCTCGTGGTCGAGCCGTACTGGGCGACCGCGGTCGCGGTCGAGGCATTGCGGGTCGCGGGCTCGGGCAGCGGCGACGATGCCGCGCTGCTGGAAGCGGTCGCGCAGGGGCACAAGCGGCTGGCCGTCGCATTCCACGAGCCGCACGCGCGCTACGAGCTGTACGAGCTCGGTACGCATGCGCACGAGCAGGGCGGCGCGTGCCGGCTGAGCGGCACCAAGTCGGTCGTCCAGCATGGCGCGCAGGCGCATGCGTGGATCGTGCCGGCGCGCGTCGACGGCGGCGGTATCGGCCTGTTCGTCGTCGAGCGCGACGCCGCGGGCGTGACGCTCACCGATTACCGGACCATCGACGGCCAGCGCGCCGCGACGATCGTGTTCGACGACACGCCCGCGCGGCAATTGGCGGGCGGCGTGCGCGATGCGGCCGCGCTCGAGCAGATTGCCGATTACGCGACGTTCCTGCTCTGTGCGGAAGCGGTCGGCGCGCTCGACGAACTGAACCGGGCGACCGTCGAATATACGAAGACGCGCGAACAATTCGGCGTGCCGATCGCGCGTTTCCAGGCGCTGCAGCACCGGATGGTCGACATGCTGATACACGCGGAGCAGGCGCGTTCGCTGACCTACCTCGCCGCGGTCCGATATGCGGGCGACGATGCCGATGCGCGGCGCAAGGCCGTGTCGGCGGCGAAGGCGCGCGTCGGCGCGGCCGCGCGCTTCGTCGGACAGCAGGCCGTGCAGTTGCACGGCGGCATGGGCGTGACCAACGAGGTCGCCGCGGCGCACCTGTTCAAGCGGCTGTCGATCATCGAGACGACACTCGGCGACACCGATCATCACCTTGCGCGCATCGCGGCCCTGCCGGATTTCGCGCAAGCCGACGCGGCATGACGGTCACGCGCGAGCGTGGCACAGGAGAGACACAGTGGGAATCAGTTTCGAAGATCTGGAAGTCGGCAGTACCACCGAAATCGGACGCTATACGTTCGAAGCGGACGACATCAAGGCGTTTGCGCAACGCTACGATCCGCAGCCGTTTCATCTCGACGAGGAGGAGGGCAAGGCATCGCCGTTCGGCGGCCTGGTCGCGAGCGGCTGGCATACGTGTTCGGTATTCATGGGCCTGCTGATCGCGAAGCTCGGATCCGATTCGACCAGCATGGGCTCGCCCGGCGTCGACTCGATCAGCTGGCTCAAGCCCGTGCGCGCCGGCGACACGATCACGATGTATCAGAAGATTCGCGACAAGCGCGTGTCGGCGAGCAAGCCGGATCGCGGCATCGTGTCGACCGAATGGATCGGCGTCAACGGCGCCGGCGACACGGTGATCATCGTGCTCAGCAAGGTGATCTTCGGGTTGCGCGATCCGCAGGGAGCGAGCGCATGAGCGACGTCGCGTTGCCGCTGATCGCGTCGGCGCAGGCGCTGCGTGCGCTCGTCGGCGCCGAGCCGTTCGCGAGCGGCTGGGTCGAGATCGATCAGCGTCGCGTCGACGGTTTCGCCGACGCGACCGGCGATCACCAGTGGATTCACGTCGATCCGGAGCGTGCGCGGCGCGAGTCGCCGTTCGGCGGCCCGATCGCGCACGGGTTCCTGACGCTGTCGCTGATTCCCGCGCTGATGACCGACGCGATGCGCTTCGAGCAGAAGATGGGCGTGAACTACGGTCTGAACCGCGTGCGGTTCCTGAAGCCGGTGCGGGTCGGTGCGCGCGTGCGTGCGCTGTTCGCCGTGAAGGAAGCAGCCGACGCCGCGCAGGGCGGCGTGCAGGTGACGTGGCGGGTGTCGATGCAGGTCGAGCAAGCCGATGCGCCGATGCTCGTCTGCGCGGCGGAATTCATCACGCTGCACTACTTCTGACGCTGCGGCATCGCCGGTGCCGCAGCGTCGCACGAGGCGCGTCGTTCAATGCTTCGCGTACTGCGTCGCCCCGAACAGGATCTCGCGCGCCTTGTCGTCCTGCAGCGCCTTGCGCAGCGACGCGAGCACCTCGACGCCGCGCTGCACGGCCGGGCGTGCGGCGATCGCCTCGTGCCAGCGTTTCACGTTCGGCAGCTCGTCGAGCACGATGCCCTGGTTCTGCCACGAACGCGTCCACGGGAACGTCGCGATGTCGGCGATCGTGTACGTGTCGCCCGCCAGATATTCGGATTGCGCGAGGCGTTTTTCCATCACGTTGTACAGCCGCTTCGCTTCGTTCGTATAGCGATTGATCGCGTATTCGATCTTCTCCGGCGCGTACAGGCGGAAGTGATGCGCCTGGCCGAGCATCGGGCCGACCCCGCCCATCTGAAACATCAGCCATTCGAGCGTCGCGTAGCGCTCGGCAGGATCGGCGGGCAGGAACTTGCCGGTCTTCTCCGCGAGGTACACGAGAATCGCGCCCGATTCGAACAGCGAGATCGGTTTGCCGCCGGGCCCATCCGAGTCGACGATCGCGGGAATCTTGTTGTTCGGGCTGATCTTCAGGAACTCGGGCTTGAACTGGTCGCCTGCACCGATATCGACCGGATGCGCGCGGTATGCGAGGCCCGTTTCCTCGAGCATGATGTGGACCTTGTGGCCGTTCGGGGTCGCCCAGCTGTAGACGTCGATCATCGTCAACTCCTTGGTTGCATGCGCGAACACGGCGCCGGGAGCGCGCCGCGACAGGCGGCCATTACAGCACGGATCGGCGAGTGCTGCAGGCGCTGCCCTGCTTGCGCTTCGCCGCGGCCGCGGCAAGGCGGCCGGCACGTTGCGAACGCGCGCGATCAGCGCTTGTAATGCGGCTGACGCTTCTCCATGAACGCGGTGATGCCTTCGAACGCGTCGGCGTGATGCAGCGCCGCGACGAAATGATCGCGCTCGGTCACGAGGTGTGCGTCGAGCGGCTGGGCGGTCGCGTCGTCGAGCAGTTGCTTGATGCGCGCAAGCGCGTTCGGCGAGACGCCGGCAAGCGAGTCGGCCCACGCGAGTGCGTCGCGCAATGCCGCGCCGGGCACCGCGAGCCGATTGACGATGCCGAGCGCATGCAGCCGTTCGGCCGCGATCGGTTTGCCTTCGAGCAGGATTTCGGCCGCGAGCGCCCGCGGCAGTGCGCGCGCGAGAAACCACGAGCCGCCGCCGTCGGGCGTGAGGCCGACGCGCGCGTATGACATCACGAACTTCGCGTCGTGCGCGGCCACGACCATGTCGCAGGCGAGCGCGAGCGAGAAGCCTGCACCGGCCGCCGCGCCTTCCACTGCGGCGATCACGGGCTTCGTCGACGCGCGGATCGCCGTCACCCACGCGGCGAGCTGATCGATGCTGTCGGCCTGACAGGACGGATCCTTCGAGCGGTTGTCGAGCAGGCGGTTCAGGTTGCCGCCCGCGCAAAAGAAGCGATCGGCGCCCGTGAGCACCACGGCGCGAATCTCGGGATCGCGTTCGGCGGTCGCGAGCGCTTCGACGCCGGCCGCATACATGTCGGGATGCAGCGCGTTGCGCGCGCCGGGATTGGACAACGTGAGGACGAGCGTCGATTCGCTCTCGGGCGGCCGCGAAGCCAGCAGTTCGGCACTCATGCGAGTGTGTCTCCATCGAATGGCGCGGCGGCGGTGAGCCGCGCGTCGCGCGTGCGGACCGGCGGCTGCCGCAGCGGATGTAATGTCGTCGTGGCGGGCGGGAAACTGCTTTAGACTAGCACGAACGTGCTTTTCAGCGCGACGAATCCCGAGCCGGTCGGGCTCTGCCGCGACCGCGCCCACGCCACGAAGGAGGCTCCGATGCTGCAGTTGTGCGGTATTCCGTTGTCCAACTACTACAACAAGGTGAAGTTCGTGCTGCTCGAGCACGACATCCCGTTCGAGGAAACCAAATGCAGCCTGCCGATCAGCGATCCGGCGCTGCTGGCCGATTCGCCGCTCGGCAAAATCCCGTTCGTGAAGACCGAAGAGGGCGCGCTGTTCGAGTCGCAGGCGATCATCGAGTATCTGGCCGCGCGGCATCCGGACAAGGCGATCTTCCCGTCGGCGCCGTTTGCGGCCGCGAAGGTGCGCGAGCTCGTCGAGACGCTCGAGCTGTATCTCGAATGGACCGCGCGCGAGGTCTATACCGAGGCGTTTTTCGGCGGGAAGGTGAGCGACGCGATGAAGGCGCACGTCGAGAAGCGCCTGCCGCGCGCGATCGACGCGTTCAAGCGGCTCACGCAGTTTTCACCGTACGTGCTCGGCGATAGCTTCGGTCTTGCCGACATCGCCGCGTTCGTCCATCTGCCGGTGCTCGGGATGGCGACGAAGGCGATCTACGATCGCGATTTTCTGCTCGACGCGGGCATCGACTGGAAGGCGCACGCGAAGCTGGTCGGCGCACGGCCCGCCGCGCAGCGCGTGGCCGCCGACCGCAAGGCGTACGTTGAAGCGGCAAACCTCGCGCGTTCGTAAGCACGGCCCGGCCGCCCGCGCGGCTCGCGGCGGCGCCCCGGTTACAGGCGCGCCAGCCGTTCCAGTGCGGACGCGAGCGTGCTCTCCTGTTTGGCGAAGCAGAAGCGCACGACGCCCGATTCGTGCGGCGCGTGATAGAACGCCGACACGGGAATGGCCGCCACACCGATCTCCGCCGTGAGCCACTTGGCGAATTCCGCTTCGGACACGTCGCTGATCGCCGAATAATCGACGCACTGGAAGTACGTGCCCGTGCACGGCAGCAGCTTGAAGCGCGTACGCTCGAGGCCGGCCCGGAAGAAGTCGCGCTTCTTCTGATAGAAGTCGGGCAGCGTCAGATACGGCGCCGGGTCGCGCAGATAATCGGCGATCCCCACCTGCATCGGCGTGTTCACCGTGAACACGTTGAACTGATGAACCTTGCGGAATTCCGCGGTCAGCGCGGCCGGCGCCGCGACGTAGCCGATCTTCCAGCCGGTCACGTGGAAGGTCTTCCCGAAGCTCGACACGATGAAGCTGCGCGCGGCCAGTTCGGGATAGCGCGCGACGCTCTCGTGCCGCGCGCCGTCGTAGACCATATGCTCGTACACCTCGTCCGACAGGATCAGCACGTTGGTGCCGCGCACGATCTCCTCGAGCCTGCGCAGGTCCGCCTCGCGCCACACGGTGCCGGTGGGGTTGTGCGGCGTATTGATCAGGATCATGCGCGTCTTCGGCGTGATCGCGGCGGCGAGACGGTCGAACGGAATCGCGTAGTCGGGCGCGTCGAGCGTGACGAACACCGGCTTGCCGCCGGCGAGTTCGATCGACGGCAGGTAGCTGTCGTAGGTCGGCTCGATCACGATGACCTCGTCGCCCGGATGCACCGCGCAGAGAATCGCCGTGAGCAGCGCCTGCGTCGCGCCGGCCGTCACCGTGATCTCGGTGGCGGCATCGTAGCGCCGGCCGTACAGGTGTTCGATCTTGTCGGCGATCGCGCCGCGCAGCGACGCGACGCCCGCCATCGGCGGATACTGATTCTGGCCGTTGCGCATCGCGGCCGCGACCGCGTCGACGATGCGCGGGTCGCAGTCGAAATCGGGGAAGCCCTGGCCGAGGTTGACGGCGCCTTTTTCGGCGGCGAGCGCGCTCATGACCGTGAAGATCGTCGTGCCGACGTTCGGCAGGCGCGAAGGGAAAACGGGAGCGGTGGGCATGTCGGAAGGAGCGTTCATCGATACGGTCGCAAGCGGTTGGCGCCGGGCCGTTCAGGCCGGCGTGGGAGTGGTGGCCGACGCGGTGTCGAGTGCGCACGCTTCGGCAAACGGCGCGGGCTGCGCGATCCGGAAGCCGAAGTCGCGCGCGGTGCGTTTCGCGAGCTTGAGCAGCGCGCGATCCTTCGACACGAGCCAGTCGGCCTGTGCCGCGCGCGCGAGCTCGAGAAACTTCTGGTCGTCGCGGTCCTTGCACTTCGGCAGCGGTGGCGCGTCGGCCGCAAGCGGCGGCGGCTCGACGAGGCTCGCCAGGCGCGCGACGATCGCGAGCGCTTCGGTCTTGTCGATCGCGCGAGCCTGGAACTGCGGGTAGTCGAGCACGAGCGTGAGTTCGTTCAGGCAGCGGCTGTCGATCACGGCGGCGAGCGTGCCGTGTTCGAGCGCGGCGCGGATCGGGCGCGTGGCAGGGTCGTCGAATACGAGAATGTCGATCCAGACGTTCGAGTCGAGCACGACGCGGTGCGCGGCATGCGGGGCGAGTGAGCGGGTCATTCGTTACAATCGGTGGTTTTCGTCTGACCGCAAGGCACGGCGTGCCAGCGAGCCTCTATGATAATCGTTCTCTCTCCCGCCAAATCTCTCGACTACGACACGCCCGCCCACGTCCCGTCCTACACGCAGCCCGCCTTCGTCGACGATGCCTCGGAGCTGATCGACGGCCTGCGCAAGCTGTCGCCGCAGGACATCGCGACGCTGATGGACATCTCCGACCCGCTCGCGCGCCTGAACTTCCAGCGCTACGCGGACTGGTCGCCGACCTTCACGCCGGCCAACGCGAAGCAGGCCGTGCTCGCATTCAACGGCGACGTGTACGAAGGGTTCGATGCGAAATCGTTGTCGGCCGCGGATCTCGACTACGCGCAGCAGCACGTGCGCGTGCTGTCGGGCCTGTACGGGCTGCTGCGGCCGCTCGATCTGCTGCAGCCGTACCGGCTCGAAATGGGCACCCGTTTCGCGAACGCACGCGGCAAGGATCTGTATGCGTTCTGGGGCGACCGGATCACGCGCGCGCTGAACGAGCAGCTCGAGACGCGCAGCGGCGCGGCGCGCGTGTTGATCAACTGCGCGTCGACCGAGTACTTCAAGTCCGTCAAGCCGAAGCTGCTGGCCGCGCCGGTCGTCACGCCGGTGTTCGAGGACTGGAAGGGCGGCCGCTACAAGATCATCAGCTTTCATGCGAAGCGCGCGCGTGGCCTGATGGCGCGCTACATCGTCGAGAACCGCATCGCCGAGCCGGCGGCGCTGAAGGATTTTGCGCTGGAAGGCTACGCGTTCGACGCAGCGGCGTCGAACGATTCGACTTACGTATATCGCCGGCGCATCGGCGAGTGAGCTTGCCGGCCGTTCACGAGACGGCCGGTCCATGGACGACCCCGGGCGCGGCAATCCGCCGTTGCGCTCGACACTGGAGAGACAGATGACCCTTTCGATCACCAGCAATTTCGATGCGGGCGCGATCGACGTCGTGTCGTGCGAGCGCGCGGACGCGATCCGGCTGCGCGTACGCGGCGACAGCCGCTCGGAGTTCGCGCAATGGTTCTACTTCCGGTTGACGGGCGCACGTGGCGAACGCTGCGTGATGTCGTTCGAAAATGCAGCGGAGTGCGCGTATCCGGCAGGGTGGCACAACTACCACGCGGTCGCGAGCTACGACCGCGTCGACTGGTTCCGCGTGCCGACGACGTTCGACGGCAAGACGATGACGATCGACCATACGCCCGAATTCGACAGCATCTACTACGCGTATTTCGAGCCGTACTCGGAAGAGCGGCACGCGGCGTTTCTCGGCGCGGTCCAGCAGTTGCCGCAGGCGAGCGTCGTCGAGCTCGGCCGCACGGTCGAAGGCCGGCCGATGTCGCTGCTGACGCTCGGCACGCCGGAGCTCGACGGCGTGCCGAAGAAGAAGGTGTGGATCATCGCGCGCCAGCATCCGGGCGAGACGATGGCCGAGTGGTTCGTCGAAGGGCTGGTCAAGCGGCTTGCCGGATGGGGCGATTGGTCCGGCGATCCGGTGGCGCGCAAGCTGTACGACCGCGCGACGTTCTACATCGTCCCGAACATGAATCCGGACGGCAGCGTGCACGGCAACCTGCGCACCAACGCGGCGGGCGCGAACCTGAACCGCGAGTGGATGGCGCCCGATGTCGAGCGCAGTCCCGAAGTGCTGGCCGTGCGGGATGCGATCCATGCGACCGGTTGCGACATGTTCTTCGACATCCACGGCGACGAGGATTTGCCGTACGTGTTCGTCGCGGGTTCCGAGATGCTGCCGAGCTTTACCGATCAGCAGCGCATCGAGCAGGCCGCATTCATCGATGCGTTCAAGGTGGCGAGCCCGGACTTCCAGACCGAGCACGGCTACGCGGCGAGCAAGTACCGGGAGGACGCGCTCAAGCTCGCGTCGAAGTACATCGGTCATCACTTCGGCTGCCTGTCGCTGACGCTCGAGATGCCGTTCAAGGACAACGCGAACCTGCCCGACGAGCGCGTCGGCTGGAACGGCCAGCGCAGCGCGGCGCTCGGTGCGGCGATGCTCGCGGCGATCTTGGCGCAGGTGGAGGCGTTCGCGTAAGCGCAGGGTTGGCACGATGAAAAAAAGCCGGCGCATCGTGCGATGCGCCGGCTTTTCTGCTTCTGTCGTTGCCGCTCCGTCGTATCAGGACTTCTTCGCGGTCTTTTTCTTGACGGCTTTCTTCGTGCCGCTCGATTTCTTCGTTGCTGCGGCCTTTTTGCCGGTGCGGCCGGACGCCTTGACCTTGCCGCGGTGCGACCTGCCCTTGAACTTCTTCGACGACGACGGGCGCTCGACGTGCGCCTTCAGCGGCGGCACCGGGTCGTTCCAGCTGAACGCCAGCATTTGCTGACCGACGTAGCCGCAACGGAACTTCAGCGGTGTCGGGTCACTGCCGTCACTGTGGACGCCGAGACCGTCGACGGCGACGATGTTGTCGACCTTCACGCGTTGCTTGCCCTGATCGAACGAATCGTTCCACGGCGTGATCGTTGCGTTGCCGCTTTCGAATGCGTTCGGCGCGAAGTCGACGCGGTCGAATGCCGACGACGTACTGGCGATGAAGCTGCCGTGCGCCGCACAATCGGCGACGATCGGATCGGCATGCATGTCGTTGACGAACTTGTTGATCAGTTCGGAGCGCTGGTCGAGGAGGTCGGCGAATACCGGTGCCGGAAGCGCAAGCGACAAGCCCGCGACACAGGCTGCCAGCTTGCCGAGCGCCCGAACGATCCGGAGCGAGGCAGAAGTGCTGTCCATCTGGTTATTGGTGAGGAGCGAATGAGGCATCGGGCAGGTATAGAGGCCCGGTGAAGATCAGGAGTTCAATCTTAGCGTAAAAAAGTTGTGCGGCCTTAGATGCCGTACTCTGCCGCGCTGCGCAATACGACCCGGCGCACGGCGCGTGCCGTTTACGCCCGCGGACCGCCGAGGCGATAGCGCCGGACGTCGAACGTCGTCACCCACGCGGGCCGATAGACGGCGATCAGTGCTGTCGCCATGCCGGTGAACCACGCTTCACCGAGCGCGAGCAGTGCGGTGTTGAGCAGATAGCCGGCCGGAATCACGACGGGCACGCCGTCCGCCAGCGCGAGCTGCACGCCGGCCGCAGCCGCGGCGACCGAGATGATCGCGATGGCCGGTGAGAAAAAGCCCTGGCCGATGATGAACGACGCGAGGTTATGCGGCAGCCACGCGATGGCGGCGCGCTGCAGCACCGCGGACACGGCGACGGGCAGCGCGCCGTACACCAGATAAGTGAGGCCGATGCCTTGCCATGGCGCATCGAAGACCACTGCGGCGATGCACGTGACCACGCCCATCGCAACCAGCGCGAGCGTCCAGTCGAACAGCGTGACGAGCAGCGTCGCGCCGAGCAGATGCATGACGATGCCGTCTTCGAGCCATGCATTCGACGCCCACAGGACGGTGATCGCGGTGACGAGCGCCAGCCACACGTGCTGAAGCGTCGCGTCCTGCAGACGAATGAATGGGCGCTTCCAGATCGCGAGCGCGAGCAGCATCGCGGCGGCGATCCAGCCACCAACACCAACCCAGAGCGGAAGCGGTGTGAAGAGAAAACCCATGGCTTCCATATTACTCGTTGAGCATCAAAGCTGGGAATTCGCGAATGCCGACCGTCGCAATATCGATACTGTCCGACTAACGCTCGCGCCGAAACCGTACGCTCGGCTCGGCTGCGATCGGCAGATCGTGGGGGCCGGCGTTCGCCGCGGGCGACGGATAGCGGCGATCGTTCCGGTGCTTGCGCAGCGGAATCGGGCCGCGCTCGCCGATGGCGGGTTTGCCGGCCCGGTCGCGGTTGGCCAGCAACACCTCGAGATGCGGCGACAGCCAGCCGTTGTAGATCGCCACCGCGGCCGCCCGGTTTGCGGCGCCGAGCTGCTGGAAGATGCTGGCGAGATGGATTTTCACCGTGCCCTCGCTGATGCCCAGCGTCCGGGCGATCATCTTGTTCGTGCTGCCCATGTGGACGAAGCGCATGATCTGCGCCTGTCGCGGCGATAGCAGCCCGCTCGGCGGGCGGCGCGGCAACGTGCCGGCGAGCGTCTGGAAATGGGTGTCGTTGCGTGTCCCGGCAGGCGAGGGCAGCAGGCTCAGCGCGATGGGGGGAATGTAATGTCCGCCGAGCAGCACGATTTCAAGTGCGCGCACGATCAGATGTGGCCGTGTGGCGTGCGGGATCACGCCGGCGACGCCGTAGTCGTAGAACCGCTGGATGGCTGCCGGCGTCGACTCGTCGACCATCACCGCAACGGGCGTCGGCGAGCACGCGCTGCAGAGCGCCTGCAACTCACCGTGGCGGCCGACATCCGGCCAGTTGATCGCGACCAGGTCGAAGCGCTCGGTGCGCAGCAGCCGACGCGCCTGGAAACCGTCGGGCGCATCGTTGATGGTGGCGTGACGGTCGATCTGTCGTAGCAGCACCTTCAGTCCGTCACGCCGTTCGGCGTCTGAGTTCAGCACCAGGAACCGCATATCCAACCTCCATGAGATGAGTCGTTGATCCGCCGTCGGCATGTCTTCGATCCGATAGTGACAAAGACCTTACACGATGTCTGCTTGGCTGAAAGGCTTAGGAGAAGTCTGAAATTTGGACGGGAAGGCGCGCCGGTGCGAAAAAAAGCCGCTCCGGCAGAAACCGGAGCGGCTTCGGGCAGGTGGCCCGCGGCGTGGTTCAGTGAAAGTGCGGCTGGGCGGGAGAGGCGTCTTCCGGCATTTCCGCATGGACGATTTCGCCGAGCGGATCCGCATAGAGCGGCACACCGCAGTCGTCGCAATACTCGGGCTCGAAACGGCCTGCGTGCCGTCGGACGTCGGTTACACCGCATTCCTTCAGCAGACTCACGATCTCCTCGAGCGGGCCTTCGATCGGCGCCTCGCCTTCGAGCGTCGCGTTGTCGGTCGACACGTCGCCGTTCTCGCGACCGTAGAGCGGCCACACGACGCCATAGATCACGTCGTTGCTCGCCCTTCGCGTAAAGCCCACGCGGTACTCGTCGATCCGGCGTTCGCCGAAGCCTGCGACGACGGCGCGCAGTTCCTGCGGAGCCGCACCAAGTGTGTCGAAAAGATAACGAATGGCCGTTCGGACGGTGTGTGGACGGATTCGTTCGTCTGCATCACGGCATGCCGAATAGTACGCGTCCGGAAGCAGGCATTCGAACTCGCAGCCGGGAAGGGCGATCGACAGGTTCGGGCCGCCTTGGGCGGTCCATTGCTCGAGGCACTGGCCGCGCTCGATGCGATTGCCGTGTTCTTCTTCCTGCCAGCGGAACAGCGGCGCGCCGGCCGGCGCGGCGACGACGGCGAGCAGGAAGCGTGGATCGGCAAGAATCGGTGACGTTTCCGGCAAGTCGCCGAAGCTCAGCTTGGCGGCGTGCTGCCCGATCGCCGCATGCGCGAGTTGCTGCGCGAGCCGGTACGTTTCGACGTGGTGCCGCGGCAACTGGTCGATGCTGTACAGGAATGGGGCTAGGCCGACCCGCGTGCCGCTTGCGAGCACGTGCGCTTGCAGGTGCGCACGCAGTGCATCGGCGACGTCGCCTTTCAGCGGCCCCGACGGAATCATGTAGCGCGTCCAAGCGAGCACGGGCACGGCGACGAGCAGCGCATCGTACGGTTGGCCATCGTGCTCGATCACCAGCGACTCGCTGTGGGTCTCGGCCATGTCGGCGAGCGCCCCGTATGCGTCGGGGTGATTCTGTTGCAGATGGTCGAGTGCGGCGTCGAGCGTCGTCTGGTTGCCGTTGCGAACGATCTTCGCGAGCAGCGCATCGAGCTTCGCTTCCCAGAAGCGATCCTCGATGCGGCTGCCCGAGGCAAAGAGCGCAAGCGACAGGCCGACCAGTTTGTCGGCATCGGGGGGGAGGCGTTTGGCGATTCGCTGGCGCATATTAAATACATATAAAGGGGCGAAGAACCTCACATTCTAGTCCGTTCTTCGCACCTTAAGCGCCATCGTGCCCGGGCATGCCTCCGGGCCGGCGCCGGGAAGACGAAGAAAAGTTCGTCAAACCCCTTGCGCGATTGCCGTGAGCTGCATAGAATTACGCCTCTTTCGCGCTACCGGAAACGCGGCGCGGGAGAAGAAGGGAAGCGGTGCGGTTGGGGCGGTTGTAACGACCCGAACGCACACGAAGCTGAACCCCTCACCGTCACAACGAAGCAGTTCAAAAAGTTGTTGACGAGTGAAGAAAGACGGTTCATAATCTCGCTTCTCTGCTGCTGAAAACGCAGCGCTGCTGAGAAACACGAAGTTCCTCGCAGAAATGCTCTTTAAAAATTAACAGCCGATAAGTGTGGGCGCTTGATGGAAGCGAGCTGATCTTCGGATCAGAAAGCGAAAGTATCAAGAGTCTCACACTAAAGTAAGTCAGGTTTATGAAGAGATTCATATACCTGTCAGCTTTGAGTGAGCGACCGGTTCTTAACCGAACCGAAAACAGT
>NZ_PQMX01000023.1:0-86606 GCF_004368385.1 Burkholderia sp. B10
ATCCCCACCCACATGCCCAGCCACGCACTCATCCGCCGCCGCCCCGTCATCGGCGCGCTGAAACGCGAACGCCAGCGGCACCCGCGCCGAACGCATCCCGCAGCGCATCGCGACGCCCGTCTCGGCCGGCCCGACGAACAGCATCCCGTCGTCCGCGAGCCGGCTCGCGAGCTGACGGATCGCGCGATCCTGCGCGTCGCGATCGAAATAGATCAGCACGTTGCGGCAGAACACGAAGTCGTAGCGCACGCCCGTGTCGGCGCACGCTTCCATCAAATTTGCCTGACGAAACTGCACGCGCGATCGCACCTGCTCGTCGAGCAGCCAGCCGTCGGCCGTCGGCGTGAAGAAACGCGTGCGAAACGCCGTCTGCGTGCCGCGAAACGCGTTCCTTCCATAACAGCCGGCCCGCGCGTGCTCGATCGCTCGCGCGCTGAGGTCGAGCGCGTCGATCGCGAAGCTCGCCGGGTCGAGTCCCGCGTCCAGCAGCGCCATCGCCGCCGAATACGGCTCCTCGCCGGTCGAACATGGCGCGCTCAGCACGCGGATCACGCGCCCGGGCGCGCAGGCTATGCGCTCGGCCGCGCGCCGCGCGAGCGCCGCGAACGCCGCGCCATCGCGGAAGAACCACGTCTCGGGCACGACGAACAGCTCGATCAGCGCGCGCCGCTCGTCAGCGCATGCGTGCAGGCGCGCCCAGTACGCGCGCAGCGCCTCCGTCGTCACGGGCGCCCGCGCGGCCGACGGCAATCGTTCACCGTCACTCTTCAGCGCATGCACGCGCTCGGTCAGCGCACGGCTCAGGAAATCATGGCCGAGCGAATCGGGATCGATGCCGGTCTCGCGGCGCAGCCAGTCGCGAAACAGCACGGCGAACGCATTCATCCGGGCGCCCCTTCGTGGGCCGGCTGGCCGTCGAACAGATACAGGTGCGCGACGTCGTCGACCAGGCCGGCAACCGACACCTGCTGCACGACGCCGTCCCGCGTGTTCGCGACGCGCCCGAGCCAGCGCGTGCGCTCGCTCGACACGCCGCTGATGCGAAATGCCGCGCGGTCGATCCGCAGCGTCCGCGTCGCGCGCTCGACGATCAGCCCGATCACGCGCTCGCGTCCGCTCCGGCCGCCGCGATAGCGCACCATCACGAGCCGCGTCGAACGCAGCGCCTGCGCCGGGCGTCCGAGCACGAGCATCGGCAGGTCGATCACCGGCACCGGCTGGGCGCCGCGCATCAGCAAGCCGGCGATCCACGCGGGCGCGCCGGCCACGGCCGTGGTGGCGGCGAGCGGCAACACCTCGTCGACGTCCGCCGCGTCGAGCGCATAACGCGCGCCGTCGAGCTCGAACATCAGGAACAGCGCGTGCGCGGCGCCGTGCGGCTCGGCGCGCATCATGCGTCGACCTTGAAGCGCGACACGCTGGTGCGCAACTGGTTCGCGACGAGCGTCAGGTCGTCGATCGCCTGCGACGACTGGCGCAACGATTCGGCCGTCTGCTGCGCGGCTTCCGACAGCTGCGACAGCGCCTGCGTGATCTGCTCGGCGCCGCTCGCCTGCGTCTGCATGCCTTCGTTGACCATCTGGAAGCGCGGCGCGAGCGTCTGCACCTCGGCGATGATCTGCGACAGCTGCGCGCCGACCTGCTGCACGTCGAGCATCCCGCGGCGCACTTCCTCGGAGAACTTGTCCATCCCCATCACGCCGGCGGACACGGCCGACTGGATCTCCTTGACCGTCTGCTCGATGTCGTAGGTCGCCACCGCGGTCTGGTCCGCGAGGCGGCGGATCTCGGTCGCGACGACCGCGAAGCCGCGCCCGTACTCGCCGGCCTTCTCGGCCTCGATCGCCGCGTTCAGCGACAGCAGGTTGGTCTGGTCGGCGACCTTGGTGATCGTCGCGACGACCTGGTTGATGTTCAGCGCCTTCTCGTTGAGGATCGCGAGCTTCGCGTTCACCGAGCCGGCCGCGTCCATCACGCTGCGCATCGTGTCGCCCATCCGCGTGAGGCCGCTCTGGCTGACGCCCGCGAGCGTCGCCGACTGCTCGGCCACGCCGGCCACCTCGTTCATCGTGCGCAGCAAATCGCGCGACGTCGCGAAGATCTCGCGCGACGTCGCGCCGATCTCGGTCGTCGTCGCCGCGGTCTCGTTCGCGGTCGCCTGCTGCTCGCGCGACGTCGCCGCGATCTCCGCGACCGACGTCGTCACCTGCATCGACGACTGCTGCGCACGCGACACCAGCTCGGTCAGCTCGTCGGCCATCCGGTTGAAGCCGGTCTCGAGCGTGCCGAACTCGTCGCGGCGGCGCAGGTCGAGCCGATGCGTGAGGTTGCCGGTGCGCATCGCGTCGTGCACGTCGACGAGCCGCGCCATCGGCACCGTGACCGAACGGTAGAGCCCATAGCCGAGCCCGAGCGCCGACAGCAACACGATCGCCAGCGCGATCGCGAGCACGACCTCGGTGTCCTGACCGGATTCGCGGATCAGCTTCGCCGACTGATCGGCGAACTTGCGATTCTCCTGCACCAGGATATTGGCACTGCGCACGACCTCGGCCCACGCCGGCTCGACCTTCGCGTAGGCGGCGACGGCCTCGTCGTGCGACGCGCGGCCCTTCTGCACCGCGTCGTTCAGCAACGGCAGGTAGCGGTCGTATGCGCTGCGGAACACCGCGAAGCGCTGACGGTCCTCGTCGCGGAACGTGGTGTTCTGATAGTCGATCGACAGCGATTCGATTTCCTTGAGCGCGTCGCCGAGCTTCGCGAAATCGCGCTCCACGAGCTCCGGGCTCGTATCGACGAAGGTCGCCTGTTGCAGCGTCGCGAACGATTCGTTGACCGCCCCGCGCAACGACGCCGCAAGATACACGCCGGGCAGCGAATCGCGCTCGATGCTGACGGCTTCGGCATTGATCGCGCGCAGCCGCTCGTACGACACGCCGGCCATCACGAGCATCAGCACGAACAGCACGCCGAAGCTCAGCAGGATGCGATTGCCGAGCGTGAGCCGGGCGGCGCCGAGGGTCGGATGCAAGCTTTCATGGTTCGCACGGGGCGTCAGGGTGGCCATGTTCGTTGTGGGCTTTCAAAACAGCGTTAAAAAACCGCGCCTGCGCGCGCCGGACGGCGTGGCGCGAGCGCATCGGGTGTTACCGGCGGCACGGCGCGGGCAAGCGGCGCGCGCCATCACCGCTCGCGTTGAGCCGGCAACCGCAGCGCGACCATGAAGCCGCGCGCCGTGTCGCGCATCAGGATCTGGCCGCGATGCCGCGCCGCCGTCGCACGCACGAACGCCAGCCCGAGACCGAAACCGCCGCGCATCGCACCATGCACGGATTCGAGCCGCACGAACGATTCGGTCGCGGCCGCGCGCTGTTCGGGCGCGATGCCGGAGCCGGCGTCCTCGACGCCGATCAGCCACGCGCCGCCGTCGTCGTTCAGCGTGCAATGGATGTCGGCGCCGGCCGGCCCGTATTTCAGCGCATTGTCGATCAGGTTCGCGACCGCGCGCGTGAGCATCATGCGATCGCCCATCGTCGCGCACTCGGCGTCGCACACGTGCGCGACGATGCGGCTGCCGAATCCGAGCGCCTTCTCCCACAGCTGGTCGACCGCGTCGAGCACGACCTCGTCGAGGCTCACGAGCTCGTGCGCGCGGCGCTCCGATTGCGCACGGGTCAGATGGATGAAGCCGTCGGCGAGCGCGAGCGCGCGGCGCGCGTGGCCCGCGATGCGCTCCAGCAGCGCGGGCATGTCGCCGTGTTCGTTCCGGTAGACCTCGAGCAGCGCGAGAATCGACGTCTGCGGCGAGCGCATGTCGTGCGACAGGAAATCCAGCGCCTCGTCGCGCTGCCGCGCCATCAGGTACGAACTCGAGTGGTAGCGGATGCGCGCCGTCAGTTCCATCGCGTCCGGCAACTTCACCAGATAGTCGTTCGCGCCGGCGATGAACGCCTCGCGCTTGACGACCGGCTCCTCCTTCGCAGACAGCACGATGATCGGCACGCGCGCCGTGTCCACGTGCGCGCGCCACGCGCGCACGAGGTCCAGGCCGTCGATGTCCGGCATCACGAGGTCCTGCAGGATGACGGTCGGCTTGACGTCGCGCGCGACGGCCAATGCCCGGTGGGGATCGGTGCACACATGCAGGTCGATGTCGGGCTCGCTGCGCAATGCGCGGCGTATCACTTCGCCGACGAACGGCTGATCGTCGACGAGCAGGATCGACAGCCCCGATTCGAGACAATCCGGCGCATTTTGATCGCGCGATTCTTTCATAAATACCGTTTCAAACGAAAATCACCACCCGATTCATTCTCGCAAGTTGATTATTCAACTCACTCGCCATCTCGATAATTCGACCACATTCTTCACGATGATGGCGTTGTCGCTCGTCAGCCTTTACACACGAGGATTGCAGCGCCGATTTTCCCAAGCAACACCGAATTACATTCGCACACATTCTCTCAATAAAGATTACTGAGCGATTCTAATTGAGATTGCAACAGATCATCTATCTCCTTCAGGTTCAGCTTTGCCAAATATGGTGAAATAACCTGATTTGGATAAATCGGATCATTTCCTTGCGCGAAGCATGAAAACGTTTGCGAGGCCGGCGGGAGACGGTTTACGGGTGCGTATGCGGCGGTCCGGGCCGCCGCGCGTTGGGGCCGGACCATGGACACACTGAGGAATTCGATGGGACGACGGCGGGAGCCCAGGCAAGCCACCGATGCTGCGGGATGACGCGCGATGCGACGAGATGGGCGACGGTGACGGCTGCGGCTCTGATGCCGCCGGCAACCCCCGCGCCATCGGCGTCCTAAACAACCGCGCTCACCACCCGCGCGCCTGCCGCCGCTCAACCGCGCGCATGCTGCGCCGACACTTCCTGCAGGTCAAGATCGCGCTCGACCATGTGCAGCATCTCGTCGTGAATGTGGCCGGATCGATGCAGCCGCAGCAGTTCGGCGCGCCCGGCCCGGATCGCGGCCAGCACGACGTCGTAATGCGCGGCGCGAACTTCCGGCGGATATTGCGGCGCATCCTTCGTGCGCTCGGTGAGCGCCGCGCGATACGTGTACTGCTCAAGCAGGCGCGGATGTATCACGTTGCCGCTTGCGTCGTGCACCAGCGGCTGGATCGCGGCGAGCTGCGCGGCCTCGATGTACGCCCACGTCTGCGGCTCGCTCAGGTGATGCGCGGCACGTTCGTCGCGTTGCGGCAGGCGCAGCAGCCGAATCAGCGGCCCGATCGTCGTACCCTGCAGCAGCACGGTCACGAGGATCACCGCGAACGACGCGACCAGGATCACGTCGCGGCCCGGCATCGCCTCCGGCAGCGACAGCGCGATCGCGAGCGTCACGACACCGCGCATGCCGGCCCAGCTCATGACCGTCGCGGCCTTCCAGTCGGGCGCCGCGCCGCGCCGCACGATACCGCGCACCGGCCACTTCAGCGCCTCGACCGCATAGACCCACACGAAGCGCGACACGATCACGGCCGCCAGTACCGCGAGCACCGCCGGCATCATCGTGCCGAGCACCTGCTCGAAGCCGCCGAGCCGGTGAATCGCCCCGCGCAGCGACAACCCGATCAACACGAACACCATCGCCTCGAGCAGGAACACGATGACCTGCCAGAACGCGGTGCCGCGCGTGCGCACGGCCGCGGAGAACACTTCGTGCTGATGCCAGCCGACGATCATGCCGGCCGTCACCGTCGCGATCACGCCGGACACCTCGACCATTTCGCCGGCGATGTAGGCGAGCCAGCCGGCGATCACCGCGACGGTGATCACCAGATAGTCGTCGTCGAGCAGCTTCAGGAACCACACGACGATGCGCCCCACCAGAAAGCCCACCACGACGCCGCCGATTCCCAGCTCCGCGAAACGCACGACCGCGTGCTCGAGGCTGAACGCGCCCGTCAGCGCGGCGGCGACCGCGAAGCGGAACAGCACGAGGCCGGCCGCATCGTTCAGCAGGCTCTCACCTTCAAGCAGCACCATCAGCCGGCGCGGCAGCGCGACGCGCTCGAGCACCGCCTTCGCGGCGACCGCGTCAGGCGGCGACACGATCGCGCCGAGCGCGAAGCACGCGGCCCACGGCAGCGACGGCGCGACCCAGTGCACGGCGTAGCCGACCGCGAACGTCGTGAACGCGACCGCGCCGATCGCGAGCAGCAGGATGCCGCCGACGTTGCGCTTGAATTCCTCCCAGACGGTGAAATATGCCCCGTCCATCAGCAGCGGCGGCAGGAACACCAGCAGCACGAGCTCCGGGTCGAGGTTGACGGGCGGCAGGCCGGGGATGAACGCGATGCCGATGCCGCCCATCAGCAGCGCGGCGGCAGGCGGCAGGCGCAATCGCTTCGCAATGCATTCGAGCGCGACGATCGCGACGAACGACAGCAGAATCAGCTTGAAAGCCGCGACGGGGGACATGAATCGACCTCGTGAAAATTGAACGCGCGGCCGCACGGTGTCGTACGGAGTGCGACCGTTTCGCGCGATTACATCACGATGCGATGCGTTCAGTCGAGCGCATCGAGCGCGCGCGGCGCGGCTGCGCCAGGGTCTCTTCACGCTAATGGCGGGCTTGCGCTGGCCCGCAGAAGAGCCGAGCGCAAGGACTGCGACGAAGCGAATACTCGACGTATTCGCGAAGAGCATGACGCGGCGCACGACCTTCTGGAGGCCAGCGCCACGAACGAACTTTCCAAACAGGTGCTCGTTGTTAGCGCGAACAGCCCCTATCGGCGCCGAACGACCATCAGACGCGGCTCGGTCATGTCCTCGATCGCGTAGCGGATCCCTTCGCGGCCGAGGCCGGAATCCTTCACGCCGCCGTACGGCATGTTGTCGACGCGGAACGACGGCACGTCGTTGATCACGACGCCCCCCACCTCGAGCTCGTCCCACGCGCGCTGCGCGTGCGTGAGCGAATCGGTGAACACGCCGGCCTGCAAGCCGAAGTCGCTGTCGTTCACGCGCGCGAGCGCGTCGTCGAAACGGTCGAACTTCTCGAGGATGGCGACCGGGCCGAACGCCTCCTTGCGGTACAGGTCCTGCTCGCGGCCGACGTCTTCGAGCAGCGTCGCCTCGAACATCGCGCCGTCGACCTTGCCGCCCGCGATGATCTTCGCACCCGCCGCGACGGCCGCATCCATCCAGCCGGACAGGCGGCGCGACTCCGATTCGGAGATCATCGGGCCGACGAACGTCGATGGATCCTTCGGATCGCCCATCTTCAGCGAGCGCGTCTTCGCGACCAGCTTGTCGCGCAACGTGTCGTACAGGCTCGCATGCACGAGGATCCGCTGCACGCCGATGCAGCTCTGGCCCGACTGGTAATACGCGCCGAACGCGAGCCGGTCGACCACGTAGTCGAGCTGCTCGAACTGGTCCGCATCGACGATCGCCGCCGCGTTGCCGCCGAGCTCCAGCACGACCTTCTTCTTGCCGGCCTTCTCCTTCAGCGCCCAGCCGACGGCCGGCGAGCCGGTGAACGACAGCAACCTGAAACGCTCGTCGGTGGTGAATAGGTCGGCGCCGTCGCGATGCGCGGGCAGCACCGAGAACGCGCCCTTCGGCAGATTGGTTTCCGCGAGCACCTCGGCGATGATCAGCGCGCCGACCGGCGTGCGGCTCGCCGGTTTGAGCACGAACGGGCAGCCCGCGGCGAGCGCGGGCGCGACCTTGTGCGCGGCGAGGTTCAGCGGGAAGTTGAACGGCGAGATGAACGAGCACGGGCCGATCGGCACGCGCCGCGTATAGCCGGTGTAGCCCTGCGCGCGCGCCGAGATCTCGAGGTTGAGCACTTCGCCGTCGATGCGCACCGCCTCCTCGGACGCGACGCGGAACGTATCGATCAGCCGCGTCACCTCGCCTCTCGAATCGTTGATCGGCTTGCCGGCCTCGATGCACAGCGCCTCGGCCAGCTCGTCGAAACGCTCGCGAAAGCGTGCGACGCAGTGATCGAGCACGGCCTGCCGCCGGTACGCCGGCAGCTCGCGCATCGGCTTGACGGCGTCGACTGCCGCGCCGATGGCCGCGTCGATCGCCTGCGCGTCGGCCAGCGCGACGCGCGTCGCGACCTTGCCGCTGAACTTGTCCGTCACTTCCAGATCGGTATTCGCATAGACGGCCTCGTTGGCCAGATAGTACGGATAGGTATCCTTCAGCATGGCACGCTCCTTCCGGTGAACTGCGGATTCAGAGTTGCGCCGACAGGCGCTTGATTTCGCGGTTGAGCACGCGCTCGTTGTCCGAATAGTCGATCGGCACGTCGATCACGTGCACACCCGGTGTCGCAAAGCATTCGCGCAGCAGCGGCTCGAGATCGTCGGCCGCCTCGACGCGGTGCCCGTGCGCGCCGTAGCTCTGCGCATACGCGACGAAATCGGGGTTCTTCAGCGTCATCGCGAAGTCGGGAAAATTCATGTTCTCCTGCTTCCAGCGGATCATCCCGAACGCATCGTCGCGCAGGATCATCACGACGAGGTCGAGCTTCAGCCGCACGGCCGTTTCGAGCTCCTGCGAATTCATCATGAAGCCGCCGTCGCCGCACACGGCGATCACCTTGCGCTGCGGATGCACGATCCTGGTCGCGATCGCCGACGGCAAGCCGGCGCCCATCGACGCGAGCGCGTTGTCGAGCAGCAGCGAGTTCGGCTCGTGCGCGCGCCAGTAACGCGCGAACCAGATCTTGTACATCCCGTTGTCGAGGCAGACGATCCCGTCGACCGGCAGCGCGTTGTACAGATCGTTGACGATCCGCACCGGATACATCGGGAAGCGCGGATCGTGCTGGCCCTTCTGCAGATGCGCTTCGAAATGCGCCTTGATCATCGTGAAGCGCTCGAAATCCCAGTGCGGCTGCGGCGCGATCGCTTCCTTCATCTGCCACACGGCGTTCGCGATGTCGCCGACCACCTCGATCTGCGGGAAATACACCGGGTCCACCTGCGCGCCGAGGAAGTTCACGTGGATCACGGTCTTGTCGTCCGCGCGCATGAAGAACGGCGGCTTTTCGATCACGTCGTGGCCGACGTTGATGATGCAGTCCGCGTGCTCGATCGCGCGATGCACGAAATCGCCGTCGGACAGCGTCGCGTTGCCGAGCCACAGCGGATGCGTCTCGTCGATCACGCCCTTGCCCATCTGCGTCGTGAAGAACGGGATGCCCGTCTCGTCGACGAACTCGAGCAGCATCTTGCAGGTCGTCTTGCGGTTGCCGCCCGCGCCGATCATCAGCAGCGGATGCCGCGCGGCCTGGATCGCATCGACCGCGTGCGCGACCGCCTTCTGCTCGGCGATCGGGCGGCGGCTGAAGCTGCGCGGAATCGGCTTGCCGTCGCCTTCCTCGTGCGCGATATCCTCCGGCAGCTCGAGATGCGCGGCGCCCGGACGCTCCTCCTCCGCGCGCCGGAACGCCTCGCGCACCGCCGACGGGATGTTGCCGATCGACACGATCTGCCGCGTGAACTTCGTGAGCGGCTGCATCATGCCGACGACGTCGACGATCTGGAAGTGGCCCTGCTTGCTCGACTTGATCGGCTTCTGGCCGGTGATCATCAGCATCGGCATGCCGCCGAGCTGCGCATACGCGGCGGCCGTCACGAAATTGGTGGCGCCCGGCCCGAGCGTCGCGAGACACACGCCGGTGCGGCCGGTGAGACGGCCGTAGGTTGCGGCCATGAAACCGGCCGCCTGCTCGTGGCGGGTCAACACGAGCTTGATCTTCGAGCGCCGCAGCGATTCGAGCAGATCGAGGTTTTCCTCACCGGGAATGCCGAACACGTATTCGACGCCTTCGGCTTCCAGCGCCTTCACAAACAGATCCGATGCTTTCATGGGGACTCTCCGTCGCTGCCGCGTGCCCGGTTTGCGGACGTGCGGCGTTCAGAACGCGCGCCGGCCTACGGCACGCGCACGCTTACCTACGGGATGCTGACCACGGTGCTGGCCGCCGCGCAACGCACGGCGGCGCCTCCCGATGCAGGAGGACGAACGGATCCGCCAGCGCGCAGGACGAACGCGCACGGGCGGCAGGGACGTTTTCGATTGTAGACGGATTCGCGGGATTCCTGCTTCGGCCGAACGGCCGATCCGGGCCCCGGCGCAGCATCGGCCTGACGGCCAACTTCGCGTCAAACGGCGCGCGCCGCTCTACTGTGACGGCATCGGAACCCCAGTTGAGCTTGTGAACCATGGTTGACATATCGAGTAACGTGCCTTACAGTGCTCCGACGTCCAGCATCAGAACGACCGAAGTCTTCGACACATGGTTCGCCGGTCTGCAGGATCGCGTCGCACGGCGGCGTATCCAGGCCCGCATCGACCGCCTGTCGATGGGCAATCCGGGCGACTGGAAGTCGGCCGGCTCCCCGGTCGTCGAGATGCGTATCGACCACGGCCCCGGCTATCGCGTCTACTACGTCAGGCGCGCGACGATCTGGGTGATCCTGCTCTGCGGCGGCGACAAGTCGACGCAACAGGCAGACATTCGCGCCGCGCACGCAATGCTCGGGCGGCTCGACCTGGAGTAAGCGATGGACAAGATCAGCACCCGGCCGTGGGATTCGGCCGCCCACCTCGAAACCGACGACGACATCGCCGACTATTTCGACGCATGTCTGCAGGAAGGCGGCGACGACCCGGCCTTCATCGCGCATGCGCTCGGCGTGATCGCGCGCGCGCGCGGCATGTCGCAGGTCGCCCGCGACGCCGGCCTGTCGCGCGAAGGGCTGTACAAGGCGCTGTCGCACGACGGCAATCCGAGCTTCGGCACCATCCTCAAAGTGATCAAGGCGCTCGGCCTGCAACTGCACGGCGCGAAAGCGCGCGCGTGACGCGCGGCGCGCGGCGGTGCGCGCCCGATGCGGCGGCGGTTGGCACGTGACTATCGCGTGACTATCGCGTGACTGTCGCGCGGCAACCGCGTCAATGCAGCCACGCGCCGGCCCAGCGCGGCACCAGCGATACGAGATACAGCCCGAGCCCGATCAGCCCGCCGACCAGCGTGCCATTGATGCGGATGTATTGCAGGTCCTTGCCGATGTTCAGCTCGATTTGCCGCGACATCTCGCGCGCATCCCAGTTGCGCACCGTGTCGCGGATGTGCCGCATCAGAAAATCGGCGAAATCCGGCGCCATCTCGTGCACGGCCTTTTCGACATGCTCGTTCAGCGACGCGCGCAACGCCGGGCTTTCCGCGAGCCGCGCACCGAGCCAGCGGCCGAGCGTCGCGGCCTGCCGCTGCAGCGTCGAGTCGGCGCGCGCCAGATCGGCCTTCAGCCACGCGCGCAACTGGTCCCACAGATCGCGCACATAGTCGTTGAACGCATCGCCGTCGCGAATGTAGCGCTTGATCTCGTCGCCCTTCGCGATGAACGCCGGGTCGTGCTTCAGCCGCTCGGTGAGCCGCACGACCGTGCCGTCGAAGCGCTGGCGCAACTCGTGCTCGGGGTCGGCCGCGACGCTCTCGAGCACGCGGCTCACCGCGCTCGCGAGCATGCGCGCGCCGTTCTCGCCGAACCACTGCGTCGGCATGATCTTCTCGACCTTCGGATATTGCGTCTTCAGCCATTCGACGATGAAGCCCGCGATCACCTCGCGGTTCTCCTCCTTGTCGAGGATGCCGACGATCTGCTCGATCGCATCGTCGAGCAGCGCCTGGTGACGGCCGTCCTTCGTCAGCGTGTCGAGGATCGCGCCGGCAGACTGCGACAGGTCGATCCGGTCGATCATCGCGCGCATCGCGTCGTGGACGAACGAGCGGATGCGCGCGTCGTCGGTCATGTCGAGCGCGAAGCTCATCAGCTTCGTCACGTAGGTGCCGAGCGCCTCGGTATTCGCCGGCTCGCCGAGCCATGCGCCGAGCCGCTGCGCGGGATCGTGCTGGCGAATCTGCGCGGCGAGCGCGTCGGGGCCGAGGAATTTCTCGCGCACGAACACCGCGAGATTGTCGGCGATCTTGTCCTTGTTCTTCGGGATGATTTCGGTGTGGCGCGACACGAACGGGATCGGCACGCGGCGAAACAGCGCGACCACCGCGAACCAATCGGCGAGCGCGCCGACCATCGCGGCCTCGGCCACCGCCTTGAAGCCGTCGACCCACGGGCCGCGCGGCAGCAGGATCGTCGTGACGAACACCGCGACGGCGGTCAGCAGCAGCCATAGCGCGCGGCGCTTGCTGCGTTTCAGTTCGAGGGCTTTGTCTGGCGTCATGGGCGATCGGTGAAACGGCAATGCCGCTAATATGCACCGATCGCCCGCCGGCGACAAACCCGCGCGCCACACGCGCGCGGAACCGCTTGCCCTCGGTCGGATGCGAGCCGCCTTGCCGCGTCGCGCGGCGCCGGCCCGGCGCGAGCGCGGTCATACGGAGCGCGTTCGCACCGAGCCCACGCAGCGCGTCACAGAAACGTCTTCAAGCCGACCGTCGGATCGGCGAGCTGCTGCGGGTCGGGCATCGCGCCGGCCGCGATCAGCCGGCGCGCGGCGCCGATGTCGCGCCCGAGATTGACCGCGGCCGCCGCGACGATCCTGCCGTCGTCGCCGAGCCCGAACACCGTGAACGGCCCGCGTGCCGGATCGCCGCGCACGACGGTCGTCTGCCCGGCGCCGAACAGCCCGAGCATCTGCAGGTTGCAGTCGTACTGATCGGACCACAGCCACGGCAGCTCCGCATACGCGTCGTCCGCGCCGAGCAGGTTCGCGGCCGCGACGGCCGGCTGGTTCTCCGCGACCTGCCACGACTCGATGCGCACGTGACGCCCGAGCAGCGGATTGAAGTGCATCGTCACCTCGCCCGCCGCGAAGATCGCGCGGTCGGCCGTGCGGCAGCCCGCATCGACGCGGATGCCGTTGTCGACGTCGAGCCCCGCCGCCTGCGCAAGCTCGACGTTGGGCAGCACACCGATGCCGACCACGACAACGTCGGCATGCACGTCGCCGCGATCGGTCTCGACGATCGCGCCGCCGCCCGCCGCGGCACGTATCGCGCGCGGCAGCGTCGCCATCTGAAAACCGACGCCGCGTTCGTCATGCAACCGGTGCGCGTAGGCGCCGACGACTTCCGGCAACGCGCGTTGCAGCAAGCGCGCGGCCGGATCGATCACCGTCACGTTGCAGCCGAGCTGGCGCGCCGCCGCAGCCACTTCGAGGCCGATGAAGCCGCCGCCGAGCACCGCGACGCGGCGGCCGCGCACGAGCTGCGCGCGCAACGCACGCGCGTCGGCGACGGTGCGCACGTAGTGCGCCACGACGCCCGCGTCGATCGGCCCGCCGAAGGTGCGCACGCGCGAGCCGGTCGCCAGCACGAGCTTGGCGTACGGCAGCGTCGTGCCGTCGTCGAGCCGCACGCGTTGCGCCTCGCGCTCGATCGCGTCGACGCGCGTGCCGAGCCGCAGCGCGATGCGCTGCGCGTCGTACCACGCGGCATCGCGAACGAACGCGCGCTGCTCGCCGCCGTCGTTCAGCAGCGCATCCTTCGACAGCGCGGGCCGGTCGTACGGCAGCTCGCGCTCGGCGCCGATCATCACGATCGGCGCGTCGGCGTCGCGCGCACGCAGCGCCTCGGCCGTGCGCCGCGCCGCGTGGCCGGCTCCGACGATCACGAACGGGTCAGCCGACATTGACTTCCACCTGTCCGTCGACGATCCGGATCGGATAGACGCGCACCGGCTCGGTGATCGGCGCGCATTTCGGCGCACCGGTGCGAATGTCGATCAGCCCCTGATGCAGCGGGCACTCGACGCACCCGTCCTCCACGTAGCCTTCGGACAGCCGCGCGTGGCCATGCGAACACAGGTCGTGCATCGCGAACAGTTCGTCGCCGATCCGGAATACCGCGATCGGCTTCTGGCCGGCGACGCGCGCCGCCGGTTCGTCTTCGGTGAATTCGTCGATGGCGCCCAGCGGATGCCATTCGGCGAGCGTTGCTTCGGTCATGTCGGCTCCTTGCTTCGTCGGGTCGGTCAGATCGGGGTCGCGAGCAGCGTCTGCACGCGCGACGTGTCGTAGATCACGCGCTTGGCCTTGTAGCGCAGGCCGTCGGGCGTGCGCACGACCGTGTCGTAATACTTGCCGGCCTGGTATACGTTCGATTCGCCGTTGCTGCGGGTCTGCACGACCACGTAGTTGCTCTCGGTGTCGATCTCGCCGTCGCGCTGCGCGACGATCGCGAGGCCCGAGGTCATGTGGCGGTACGTGTGCTCTTCATAGATGTTCGCGTGCCGCAGCGACACCACGCGATCGCGCAGCATCCGCTGGTTCGTGCAGTGGACGATGCCGACCGGCAGCCCGAGATCCGCGTTCTCCTTCGGCACGATCTCGTACGTGCAGTCCTCGGTGAACATTTCCGGCCAGCGTTCGAGCCGGTCGTTGTCGAGATGGCCGATGTAGCGGTTCTGCAGCATGTAAATCTCGAACCACGTCTTCATGTCTTCCGTCAGGTTTTCCATCTTTGCGCGCTCCCGCTTCAATAGCCCATCAGCTTCTGGTAGCCGACCCAGAACTTGCGGATCAGGCTTTCGGTGATCACCGTGTCCTGCTGCTCCGGATTGCCGCGCGACATCTCGATGACCGAGGTTGCGTCGGCGTCGCGCACCGTGCCGCGCTGCACGAGCTCGGTCGCCTCGGTGTCCTCCATCGAGATGTAGCCGGCCGGCCCGACCAGGTTCGCCTGCTTGATGCGCAGCGCGCGCAGCTCGGGCGTGTCGTCGGCGTAGCCGAAGAAGTGGAAGATCAGCTCGAAGTTGTCCGGCCCCTTCGGCAGGATCTGCCGCGCGACCAGCGTGTTGTGGATCTGCTGGATCACGAGCTGCGGGAAGATCGGCTGGATATGATTCGTGCAGTCCTCGTCGTATTCCGACACCAGATCGAGAATCGACTCGTCTTCCAGATGGAAGCCTTCGTCGAACGAACGGATGTTCTGCTGCTTGTACGCGGCCGACGTGTCGTCGCCCGTCTTCGTCACCGTGATGATGCTGTGCAGCCCGTGGTTCGCATCGGGGATCGAGCGCGCCTTCATCCCGACGCGGAAGATGTTGAAGGTCGTATGGAACAGATGCAGCATGCTCGCGTGATACGGATCCTTCACGTTCTCCATGTACAGCTTCCAGTTCGACTTCGAATACTGGCGCGTGCAGCCGAGATACTCGATCGGCTTGTGGAAGATCCGGTCGATCCACGGTCGCATCTGCGCGCCGAGATAATCGGGCAGCGGCGCGACGTCGTCGCTGAAGGTCGCGAACACGAGCCCGCGATAGCTGTCGACGCGCAGCTTGCGTAGCCCGTGCTGCTTCGGGTCGAAGTCGGCCGGCATCCCGGTCATCCCTTTCTGGCCGCGCCGGAACGGCACGCCGAGCAGGTTGCCCTCGTTGTCGAAGCTCCACTGGTGATACACGCACGTGTGCGAGCTGGCGTTGCCGCGCGACTTGCGGCACACCTGCGCGCCGCGGTGCGCGCAGCGGTTCACCCACGCGGACAGCGCGCCGTCCTCGGTGCGCGTGACGACGACCGGCGTGTCGCCGACGAAGGTGCTCTTGAAGTCGCCGGCGTTGGGGATTTCCGCTTCCAGCGCGACGAAGTTCCACGTCGGCCCGCGGAAGATGCGCTCCTGCTCGCGATCGTAGACGGCGCGCGAGCTGAACACCTTGTACGGGACGCGCGAGCCGTCGTCGTGGGGAAAGTGCACGTCGGACGCGTCGTCGCGCGCGGCAAATACGACGGGCGATGCTGTCTGCTCCATGTCGGACTCCTTGTGGTTCCGGTTCGTTGATGGCATGGAGCGGATTTTTGAAAAGCTAATATTCGGCGTCTATCCGGAAAGTGCGATTGCGGCGGCGCAATATCCACTTTCGGCGGATTTCTGCGCTAGCATGACGACACACGCGAGCCGCCGCCCGTTCGTGACCCATTCGTCGGAACGAAGCGCGCGTCGATACCAAGGCCGATGCCCATGTCCCCAACGTCGTTCGAGCCGCTCGCGCTGCGCGCGCACCGGCTGTTCGAATCCCGCGATCTCGACGAGACGCGCGAGCGCATCTCGCGCGTGATGCAGCCGCACGCGCTGCTGCCGAGCGGGCGCATGCAGGGCGCCGCGCACATGGACTTCGTGCGGCTCGGCGGGCTCGGGATCGGCACGATCGCGTTCGGCGACGCGATGCGCGTGCAGGTCGACGCGGTCGACGGCTATTACCTGCTGATGTTCTGTCTGTCCGGGCATGCGCAGGTCGCCGCGATGGGGCGCCGGCTCGGCGTCGACGGCCAGACGGGCGTGCTGTGCGCGCCCGGCGAGCGCTTCGATGCGGTGCTGTCGGCCGACTGCGAGCAGTTCGTGCTGCGCATCGACGCGGCGACCGTCGGCTCGCTGACCGGCAATCCGCGCGCGACGCTCGACCCGGTGCTGCACATCAGCGACGCCGCGCTCGCCGCGTGGCACCAGCAGCTGATGCTCGTCGCCCGCTCGCCGGCTTTGCTGGCGCGCGCCAACGCGAATCCGCGCGTCGCGGCGCAGCTCGAGCATCTGCTGATCGATCTGCTGATCGAAGGGCATCCG
This sequence comes from Burkholderia sp. B10, assembly GCF_004368385.1. Lineage (NCBI taxonomy): Bacteria > Pseudomonadati > Pseudomonadota > Betaproteobacteria > Burkholderiales > Burkholderiaceae > Burkholderia > Burkholderia sp. B10. The sequence goes on from NZ_PQMX01000023.1 coordinate 16,566, forward strand.
CCGGCGGCCGCGAGTATGCGTCACGATCCCGCGCCGGGCTTCCTGCTGCGCGCGCAGGAATTCGTGAACGCGCACTACGCGCAGCCGCTGCAGCTCGCCGATATCGTCGTGGCGGCCAACGTGCCGGAGCGGACGCTGCGCGACGCGTTCCTGCAGTTTCGCGGCATGAGCCCGATGCAGTACCTGCGCGCGACGCGGCTCGAGCATGCGCGCGAGTTGCTGCGCAGGTCGCAGCCGGAGCGGCGGATCGCCGATGTCGCGCTCGATTGCGGGTTCACGCATCTCGGGCGCTTCGCGATCGCCTATCGGGAGAAGTTCGGGGAATCGCCGTCGGAAACGGTGGGGGTTAGGCGGTAGGGGTTAGGCATCTGGCGGCAGGCATGCGCGGCCGGCCGCGTTGGCGGGTGGATCGCCGCGTGCGCGGGTGGTGCTGCGTCGGGCTGCATCTTCCGCATCTCTAGCGTCTCCCGCTTGGTCGCCTTGCCCGGTGCGTGCGGTGAGCCCGATGCGCCGCCCGTCGCCCCACGCCCCCTTCTCGACCGAATCGCCCCCGCGTCGCGCCACCCGCCCGAATTGGCCGTTAGTTGCGGCCGCTCCATAAACCGCCCGCGCTAAAGCGTCGGTCCGAACATCGCGCGCGCGATCGCGCAAAACGCGGTCGTCGCCGGGCTTTCGCCGTGCAGCCGGCGGCTCATGATGATCGGCGACGTCGCCGTCGGCTCCGGCAGCCGCCGGTACACGACGCCCTTCACGCGCACGCCTTCGACGCTCTCGGGCACCAGCGACACGCCGACCTGCGCGGCCACCAGCCCGAGCGCCGTCTGCAGTTCGCGCACCTCGTGAACGCCCGTCGGCACGAGCGCGCCGTCGCGCAGTGCCGACAGCTGCTGGTCCGCGAAGCTCGGCCGCGGCGTGCTCGGGTAGACGATCAGCGTCTCGTGCGCGATGTCGGCGAGCGTCAGCGGCCGCTCAGGGTCGGCCAGCGGATGCCCGACCGGCAGCGCCGCGATCAGCTTCTCCTCGATCAGCGCCTCGCGCACCAGCTGGTCGTCGTCGAAGCGCAGGCGGCCGAAGCCGACGTCGATGCGCCCGCCCTTCAGCGCGCCGAGCTGCTCGAGCGTGAACATTTCGATCAGCGACAGCTCGACGCCCGGCTGCGCGTCGCGAAACGCGCGGATCACGTCCGGCAGCGCGCCGTAGAGCGTCGACGGCACGAAGCCGATCACGATCCGCTCCGACAGTTGCGCGAGGCGGCGCGTGAGCGGCCCGAGCTCGTCGGCCTGCTCGAGGACGCGCTTCGCCTGCGCGTAGAACACGCGGCCCGCGTCGGTCAGCTTCAGCGGCCGCGCGCCGCGTTCGAACAACGGCAGCCCGATCTCTTCCTCGATCGTCTGCAGCTGGCGGCTCAGCGGCGGCTGCGTCATGTGCAGCCGCTCCGCCGCCCGCGTGATGTTCATTTCTTCCGCGACGGCGATGAAGTAGCGGAGCTGGCGCAATTCCATTTCATGCCTCAAAGGTATGGAAGTAGTCGGAAAGAGTGTTGGACGACGCGGGCCCGGAATTCCTACCATGTGCATCAACAGGAGGAATCGCATGATAGCAACTGCCGCCACCATCGAGCGCATCGACACGCTGCTCGTCGACGTGCCCACGATTCGGCCCCACAAGCTGTCGGTCGCCACGATGAATTGCCAGACACTCGTGCTCGTCCGAGTTCGATGCACGGACGGTATCGAAGGCGTCGGCGAGGCGACCACGATCGGCGGGCTCGCATACGGCGAAGAGAGCCCCGAGAGCATCAAGGTCAACATCGACACGTATTTCGCGCCGCTGCTGCAAGGGATGGACGCGACGCGCCCCGGCGCCGCGATGGCGCGTGCCCGCAAGCTGTTCCAGGGCAACCGCTTCGCGAAATGCGCGCTCGAGACCGCGCTGTTCGATGCGCAGGCGCGCCGCGTCGGCGTGCCGCTGTCGGAGCTGTTCGGCGGCCGCACGACCGATGCGGTCGAGGTCGCGTGGACGCTCGCGAGCGGCGACACGCAACGCGACATCGCCGAAGCCGAGGCGATGCTCGACGCGCGCCGCCATCGCGCGTTCAAGCTGAAGATCGGCTCGAACGCGGTCGACGACGACGTCGCGCACGTGATCGCGATCAAGCGCGCGCTCGGCGACCGCGGCGACGTACGCGTCGACGTGAACCAGGCGTGGAGCGAAACCGAAGCGATCCGCGCCGGCGCGCGGCTGGCGCATGCCGGCGTGAGCCTCGTCGAGCAGCCGATCGCCGCGACCAACCGGGCCGGGCTGAAGCGCCTCACCCAACTCGCGCACATTCCGATCATGGCCGACGAAGCGCTGCACGGCCCCGTCGATGCGTTCGCGCTCGCGCAGGAGCGCGCGGCCGACGTGTTCGCGGTGAAGATCGCGCAGTCGGGCGGCCTGCTCGGCGCGGCGAGCGTCGCGTCGATCGCATCGGCGGCCGGCATCGATCTGTACGGCGGCACGATGCTCGAGGGCGCGGCCGGCACGATGGCGTCGGCGCAACTGTTCAGCACGTTCGGCTCGCTCAGGTGGGGCACCGAGCTGTTCGGCCCGCTGCTGCTCACCGAGGAAATCCTCGTCGAGCCGCTGCGCTACCAGGATTTCAAGCTGCATCTGCCGGCCACGCCCGGCCTCGGCATCACCTTCGACTGGCCCCGCATCGAGCGGATGCGACGCGGCGCCCGCTGAATCCGCTCGCCCCGACGAACGACGACACGACAAACGAAACCGGAGACACAGATGAACAAGCAAGACATCGACGCACTGCTGAAGACCTTCGACGACGCCGCGGAGAAGCCCGGCAACCCGCGCGTGCGCGCGATCGTCAACCGGATCGTGAAGGATCTCTGCTACACGATCGAGGACTTCGACGTCCAGCCGAGCGAGTTCTGGACCGCGCTGAACTACCTGAACGAAGCCGGCCGCGAATTCGGATTGATCGCCGCGGGCCTCGGGCTCGAGCGCTTCCTCGACGTGCGGATGGACGAGGCCGAGCAGAAGGCCGGCATCACGGGCGGCACGCCGCGCACGATCGAAGGGCCGCTGTACGTCGCGGGCGCGCCGGAATCGGTCGGCCACGCGCGGCTGGACGACGGCACCGATCCCGGCCAGACGCTGATCATGCGCGGCCGCGTGCTCGGCCAGGACGGCGCGCCGCTCGCGAACGCGCTCGTCGAGGTGTGGCATGCGAATCATCTGGGTAACTACTCGTACTTCGACCAGTCGCAGCCGGCGTTCAACCTGCGCCGCTCGATCCGCACCGACGCCGACGGCCGCTACAGCTTCCGCAGCGTGCTGCCGGTCGGCTACAGCGTGCCGCCGGGCAGCAAGACCGAGCAGCTGCTCGACCAGCTGGGCCGCCACGGCCATCGCCCCGCGCACATCCACTTCTTCGTTTCGGCCGACGGCTATCGCAAGCTGACGACGCAGATCAACATCGAAGGCGATCCGCACATCTGGGACGACTTCGCGTTCGCGACGCGCGAAGGGCTGATCCCGAAGGTCAAGCAGGCCGAAGGCGCGGAAGGCAAGCCGTATGGCGTCGACGGTCAGTTCGCGCTGATCGACTTCGATTTCTCGCTCGTCAAGGAACGGCAGCACGTACCGGCGAGCGATGTCGAACGCGCACGCGCGCAGGCCTGAGCGGCCGTAACGTTCGACGAACCGACAATACAAGGAGCGCAGGATGCTGTTTCATGTGGAAATGACCGTCCGCCTGCCGGCGGACATGGACCCGGTCAAGGCGGCGACGCTGAAGGCCGACGAGAAGGCGATGTGCCAGCGGCTGATGAACGACGGCCTGTGGCGGCATCTGTGGCGCATCGCCGGGCAGTACGCGAACGTCAGCATCTTCGACGTGGACAGCGTGCAGCAGCTGCATGACCTGCTGAGCCAGCTGCCGCTGTTTCCGTACATGGAGATGGAAGTGCGCGCGCTGTGCCGGCATCCGTCGTCGGTGCGGGACGACGATCGCTGAGATCCGTGCAGCCCGTGAAGCCCGTGCTGCCCGTGCCGGCGCTTGTCCGGCGGCGCACGGGCCGCAGTCCGTTACGACCCGACGAACGCCTGCCTCACGCGGCGTTCGCCGCTGCGGACGCGGGATCGCGCGCGTTGTTGGGCGGCGCGTCGGGTGCATCGTGCGCCTCCTCGTGCGCGACGTGCACCGCGAACCCCACGCTGCCGGGCGCGATCTCCGCCTTCAACGTCAGCGCCGGAATCTCGTAATCGCCCGCGTTCTGCCGCCGAAACGGAATCGGCTGCGCGGTCCATAGCTCATCGAGACGCTTGCCGAGCGCCGCGCGTGTTTCGTCGAAGCGCACGTCGTTCATCTTTCCGGTACGGTGGATCGCGAACGGCGGCAGCACGTCGAACCCCGGGTAATACAGGACGCCGTGCTGGATCGGAAACAGCAGGTCGTCGAGCGGCCCGTTGATTCCGCGCGCGCTGTAGTGCGACGCCCAGCCGCCCGTCGTGACGATCACCATCGCACGCTTGCCGGCCATCATCCCTTCGCCGTATCGGTCGCCCCAGTGCGTATCGGAATGCTCGCCGACGCCGTACGCGAAGCCGTAGGCATACACGCGCTCGATCCATCCCTTCATGATCGCCGGCATCGAGAACCACCACAGCGGAAACTGCAGGATCAGCGCGTCGGCCCATTTCAGCTTTTGCTGCTCGCGCGCGATGTCGTCGCGCTGCGTGCCCGTCTCGTATGCGTGCTTCGAATCGCGCGAGGGATCGAAACGCGCGCCGGGCGCGCGCTCGGTCATGTCGTCGGCGTCGAGCGTGGGCTTCCAGTTCATCGCATACAGATCGGACACCTGCACCGCATGGCCGGCGGCCTCGAGATGCTGGACCGCGAAGTCGCGCAACGCACCGTTCAGCGAGCGCGGTTCGGGATGGGCATAGACGATCAGCACGTTCATGTTCGTGACTCCGTTGATTGAATGACTGCAGGATGCCGGCGCACTCGGTATATTGGAAATGAATTCCCGATATTCCTGGTATAGCCATGAACAATCTCAGACGCATCGACCTGAACCTGCTGGTCACGCTCGACGTGCTGCTCGCCGAGCACAACGTCACGCGCGCGGCCGCGCGGCTGAACATGTCGCAGCCGTCGGTGAGCGTGCAGTTGCAGAAGCTGCGCGACCTGTTCGGCGATCCGTTGCTGTTGCCGGGGCCGCGCGGCATGCGGCCGACCGCGCGCGCGCAAGCGTTGCGCGAGCCGCTGCGCGATGCGCTCGAAGCCGTCGAGCGCGCGGTGCTCACGGCCACGCCGTTCGATCCCGCGACCGCGACCAACATGTGGCGCGTGGCCGCGACCGACTACGGCGAATCGACGATCGTGCTGCCCGCCTTGAGCGCGCTGCGCGCGGCCGCGCCGGCGACGCGGCTCGCCGTCGTCGAGCTCGCGCCGCCGCGCATCGAGCAGGAAGCCGAACGAAACGGCATCGACCTCGCGCTCCACACGACCGAAGGCTCGCCCGACGGCATGCGGCGCCTGCCGCTGTTCGTCGAGCGATACGTGCTGGTAGGCCGCGCCGGTCATCCGAAGCTCAAGCGCCGCCCGACGCTCGCGCAGTTCGCTGCGCTGGAACACGTGATCGTGTCGCCCGACGGCGGCGGCTTCTTCGGCGTGACCGACGAAGCGCTCGCGAAAGCGGGCGCCGCGCGGCGGGTCGTGCTGTCGGTGCCGCATTTCCTGTTCGTGATCTCGGTCGTCGCCGCCACCGACCTCGTCGCGATGCTGCCCGAGCGACTGGTGCGCAATACGCCGGGGTTGCGCGTCGTCGACGCGCCCGTCGACGTGCCGGGCTACGAGATGTCGATGCTGTGGCACGAACGTGTACATCGCGACCCGGCGCATCGATGGCTGCGCGAGACGATCGCCGCGGCGGTGTGACACGGTCGTACCACTGCCCGCACGAAGGACTTGAAACCGGATCGAACACTGTATATATTCACAGTGTTTTTGCATCATTCGACCCGAATTCCGTCAACCATGGCGGACGGACTTTTGTGAGGCGACCATGTTTCAGTCATCCGCATTCGATCCCGAGCAACCCGGCTTCAATCCCGTCCAGTTCGAGCGTGCCGCGCAGCGGGCGGTCGGCGATCTGCAGCGTGTCGTCGGCGGCCCTGCGCAGCGCGCGCTCGGGCTGCGACGCCGCACCCACCCGGCCGCCGCCCGCACGATGAGCTGGCAGGCGCTGCTGAACGTCGAGGAGCTGGCATTCTCGAATCCCGGTTTCCTGAACCGCAACGATCCGGCCGTCGTCGACGCGTTCATCCGGCTGCGCGACAGCCGGCTGGTCGCCGCGGACGTCGAGGAGCCGGTCGACTGGAGTCGCGACGACGACGATCTCCCGGCCGTCTACCTGATCGTCAAGGCGATGCTCGAAGCGGAACGGGAAGAGCGGGCCGAAGCGGCGTAAGGCGGGTGGCGGGTCGGTCGGGCTGGCGGGAAGCCGGCGGGCAGAACGCGCCGAGAGTGGGTCGGTCGCGCTCGGCATCGCGGGCGTGGGCCGTGTCGGGCCGAGTTAGCCGAGTTGGGGCCGGGGCTGAGTTGGCCGAATTGCGCGTATTGCGTGCGCTGCTCCGTATCGCGCGGCGCCGCGACGGTGCCAATCCGCGCCACCGCCCTGCGCGGAGATCGCCGCTTCATCGAAACAAACGCGCGCCCATCGCCCAGCCAAACCGCCGCACCGCCGCGCGCGCCATCGAAACGTCGAACCGAGCGCCGATTACAGCCGCGCCGCCAACCGCGCCCCCTGATCGATCGCCCGCTTCGCGTCGAGCTCCGCAGCCAGTTCCGCGCCGCCGATCAGATGCACCGAGCGCCCGGCCGCCTGCAGCGGCGCGAGCAGCGCGCGCTGCGGCTCCTGGCCTGCGCACAGCACGATCGTATCGGCTTCGATCAGTTCATGATCGCTACGTTGCTCGCCGTACGACACGTGCAGCCCACGTGCATCGATCCTTTCGTAGTTCACGCCGCCGATCATCTTCACCTGCTTCATCTTCAGCGTCGCCCGGTGAATCCAGCCGGTCGTCTTGCCGAGCCCCTTCCCGAGCGGCGCCGGCTTGCGCTGCAGCAGCGTCACCTCGCGCGCCGGCGCGGCGACCCGTGCGCGCGTCACGCCGCCGCGCGTCACGGCCGGATCGGTCACGCCCCATTCGGCCTTCCATTCGTCCAGATCGAGCGTCGGAGACTGGCCGTCCTGCACCAGGTATTCGGCGACGTCGAAGCCGATTCCGCCCGCGCCGACCACCGCGACACGCCGGCCGACCGGTTGCCGGCCCGCCAGCACGTCGATGTAGCTGAGCACGTTCGGGCCGTCCTGCCCCGGAATCTTCGGATCGCGCGGCGTCACGCCGGTCGCGAGCACGATCTCGTCGTAGCCGCCATCGATCAACTCGCGCGCGTCGACGCGGCGGTTCAGATGCAGCGTCACACCGGTCACCTCGATCTGGCGGCCGAAGTAACGCAGCGCCTCGTCGAATTCTTCCTTGCCCGGAATGCGCCTCGCCATGTTGAACTGGCCGCCGATCTGCGCGGCGGCGTCGAACAGGTCGACGCGATGGCCGCGCTGCGCGAGCACCGTCGAGCACGCCAGCCCGGCCGGCCCGGCGCCGACCACCGCGATGCGCTTCGGCTGCCGCACCGGCGTATAGACGAGTTCCGTCTCGTGGCACGCGCGCGGGTTCAGCAGGCACGACGCGATCTTGTTCTTGAACGCGTGATCGAGGCAAGCCTGGTTGCAGCCGATGCAGGTGTTGATCTCGTCGGCGCGGCCCTGCGCGGCCTTGACGACGAACTCGGCATCGGCGAGCAGCGGGCGCGCCATCGACACCATGTCCGCGCAGCCGTCCGCCAGAATCTGCTCGGCCACCTCGGGCCGGTTGATGCGGTTCGTCGTCACCAGCGGGATGCCGACCTCGCCCTTCATCTTCTGCGTGACCCACGCGAACGCGCCGCGCGGCACCGACGTCGCGATCGTCGGCACGCGCGCCTCGTGCCAGCCGATCCCGGTGTTGATGATCGTCGCGCCCGCACGCTCGACGGCCTTCGCGAGCTGCACGGTCTCACTCCAGTCGCTGCCGTCCGGGATCAAGTCGAGCATCGACAGCCGGTAGATCAGGATGAAATCGCGTCCGACCGCTTCGCGCGTGCGCTCGACGATCTCGATCGGCAGCCGGATCCGGTTCTCGTACGCACCGCCCCACTGGTCGGTGCGCTTGTTCGTATGCATCGAGATGAACTGATTGATCAGATAGCCTTCGGAGCCCATGATCTCGACGCCGTCGTAGCCGGCCTCGCGTGCGAGCTGTGCGCAGCGGACGAACGCGCGGATCTGCCGCTCGACGCCGCGCGCGCTCAGTTCGTGCGGCGCGAACGGCGAGATCGGCGACTTGATCTTCGACGGCGCGACCGCGAACGGGTGATAGCCGTAGCGGCCCGTGTGCAGGATCTGCAGCGCGATCTTGCCGTCGTGCGCATGCACGGCGTCGGTAATCACGCGATGCCGCCGTGCGCCGGCCGACGTCATCAGCGTGCCGCCGAACGGCTTGGTCCAGCCGGCCACGTTCGGCGCGAAGCCGCCCGTCACGATCAGGCCGACGCCGCCGCGCGCGCGTTCGGCGAAATAGTCGGCGAGGCGCGGCAGCGTCTTGCGGCTGTCCTCGAGGCCGGTGTGCATCGAGCCCATCAGCACACGGTTCTTCAACGTGGTGAAGCCGAGATCGAGCGGCGCGAGCAGGTGCGGAAAAGCGGTCGTCATGATGGTTTTGCCGGGATGCGATGAGCGTCATCGTAGGCCGCCCGCCGCGTTGAACGTGAGGGGGTAAACAGCCATAATGCTTGTCATTTCCGGCCAACTTCACATGACGAATCCGCGCCGCAAGGACCTTCTCGGGCTACGCCGGCCGACCATCCCGGTCGCCTATCCGCGCCTGCTGCTGCAGGCGCTGGCCGCGCGCGGCGTCGATCCGGCTGCCGTGCGCGCCGGCACGGGCCTGCGCGACGCGGTGCTGGCCGAGCCCGACGCGCGCGTCGCGCCGTCGCAATGGGGGCGGCTGGTGCTGAACGCGATCGCGATCGGCGGCGATCCGGGCATCGGGCTCGCGTTCGGCCTGTTGCTGAAGCCGACCGTGCACGGCTTTCTCGGCTATGCGACGCTGACCGCGCGGGACATCCGCGACGCGCTGCGCGTCACGCAGCGCTACTTCCGGATGCGCAACCGCCAATACCGGCTCACCTACGCAGAGGACGCGCTCGGCGCGACGCTGGAATTGCACGGCGTGCAGGCCAGCCCGGTGCTGCAGCATCACGTGATGTTCGAGTTCGTGTTGACCGGGCTCGCGCAGAACATCTCGCAATGGTCGGCACGTTCAGCGCCGCCGATCGCGCTGCGCTTCACGTGGCCGGAGCCCGCCTACTTCGCGCTTTACCGCGAGCAGCTGCCGCCGGTCGAATTCGGCTGCGCGGCGAATGCGCTGTGGATTGCGCGCGATGCGCTCGACTGGCCGCTGCCGCTCGCCGACGACGTCGCGCACCGGCAGGCGCTCGTGCAGGTCGAGCGCGAATACGCGCAGGTGCGGCAGGAAGAAGGCGATCTGGTCGAGCGGGTGCGCGCCGAGCTCGCGAGCGCGGCCGGCGACTATCCGGACCCGGATGCGCTCGCCGACGCGCTGCTCGTGTCGACGCGCACGCTGCGGCGCCGGCTGGAGGAAGCGGGAGCCAGCTATCGGCAGTTGCTGGACGAAGCGCGGTTTCGCGACGCGAAGCAGTTGCTCGCCGCGTCGGATCTCGATCTGAAGACGATCGCCGAGCGCTTGCAGTTCACCGATCCGGCGAATTTCACGCGGGCCTTCCGGCGCTGGGCCGGGCAGACGCCGAGCGCGTTTCGGCAAGCGGCTGCGGGCGATACGACGCAGGATTGAGCCGGACTATGCGTGCCGGCACGCGGGCGCGTTCGAGTGGTTCGAGTGGTTCGAGTGGTTCGAGCGGTTCGAGCGGTTCGAGCGGTTCGAGCGGTTCGAGCGGTTCGAGCGGTTCGAGCGGTTCGAGCGGTTCGAGTGGTTCGAGTGGTTCGAGTGGTTCGAGCGACCTCATCGGCTTGACCGACTGGACCCACGTGCCCGACCCGACCAACGCAACAGCGACCGGCGCATCGCGCGCGCAACGTCATCGACCACGCGCGACATCGCATCGGCGCATCTGCGCGCCCGCGCGGTGCAGTCACGACATCGCACCGCGCGTGCGGCCCGGCGCCTTCGCAGCCCGCCGCACCCGCGCCCTATCGCTGCCCGATTACGCCGAACAACTCGCTGCGCAGCGCCTTCGCGCGCGCACGGCCGAACTGCGCCTCGAACTCGTCCTGCGCAGCCTGCCACGCGATTTTCGCGCGCGCGTAGGTACGCCGGCCGGCGGCCGTGAGGCTCAGTGCATGCGCACGCGCATCGTCCTCGGACGCGGCCGCGGCAACCAGCCCGTCGCGCTGCAACGGCTTGAGTGCGCGCAGCAGCGTCGTGCGGTCCATCACCAGCGTGTCCGCCAGCTCGCTCATCCGCTGCTCGGGACGGTGCGACAGATTGGCCATGATCGCGAATTGCGCGGCCGTGACTCCGACCGGCGCGAGATGCCGCTCATAGAGTTGCGTGACGAAGCGCGCGGCCTGCCGCAGCGCGAGACAGTTGCAGGCCTGCACAATCTGGGTGTCGTTCATGCACGGCAATTTATATGTGCATATGCATAAAGTCAATGTACACTGCGCCGTGACATGGCTGGGCCGGCCGCGTACGTCACGTGCCCCGCCATCGCTTCGAGGAAACGGGCATGGACTACATCGACAAGTTGCGGGTCTTCCGGACGGTGGTCGAAACGCGCAGTTTCACGCGAGCGGCCGATATCCATGGCCTGGCGCGGCCGGTGGTGTCGCGGGCCGTCGCCGATCTCGAGGCGCGCTTCGGTAGTCGCCTGCTGCACCGGACCACGCGTCAGGTATCGCTCACCGAAACCGCCGAGCGCATCTACGACCGCTGTGCGGCGGTTCTCGACGAACTCGACTCGCTCGAAGCACAGGCGCTGGCGCACACGCGCGAGCCGGAAGGGCTGCTGCGGCTCGTCGCGCACACGACGGCCGCGCTGAACCGGCTCGTGCCGCTGATCGCCGGTTTCAAGGCCGCGCATCCGAAAATCCGCCTCGATGTCACGCTGACCGAGCGCCCGGTCGATCTCGTCGGCGAAGGTTACGACATCGGCATCGTCGTCCCGTACATGCTGACGAGCGAAACGACGATCGTGCGGCTCGTGGAACGCATCCCGGTGGTGATCGTCGCGACGCCCGCGTATCTGCGCACGCATCCGCGGCCCGAGACTCCCGCCGCACTCGCCGGCCACGCGTTCGTGCCGATGTCGCCGTCGTTGCGCCGGCCCGCGCTGTCGTTCCGCGACGGCAACGACATGGTGACCGTGCCGCTGAGCTTCGACATTTCGTCGAACAGCCCCGTCTTCAACCGCGAAATGGTGATGCGCGACTTCGGCATCGGCGTGGTGCCGAGGACGCTGGTCGAGCCCGAACTCGCGTCCGGTGCGCTCGTGCAATTGCTCGAAGGCGCCGATCTCGTCGACGCGTTCGTCGAGATCAAGCTCGCCTATGCGAACCGCGCGCTGCTGCCCGCGAAGGTCAAGGCGTTCATCGACTACGCAGCCGCCTACGGCGACGGCGCACGCTGATGGGTGCCGGCGCGCACGCGCCGCGCATCGCGCGCCCGATTGGTACGGCCGCGACACCAATCTGATCCCGCGCGGCTGCTCGCTTCGCGGCGCGCCGCGCCCTAGCATGTGCACATGCACAACACCCCACTCAGCGACGACGATTGCTTCGCGGTCCGGCAAGCCGCGCGGCGGATCTCGCAGTTCTACGAGCGCTACCTGTCGCGGGCGAACGTCACGCCATCGCAGTACAGCATTCTCGCGCTGCTGCGCGAACACCCGGGCCTGTCGATGGCGACGCTGTCGGCCGTCCTGGTGATCGAGCGCACCGCACTGTTGCGCGCGCTGAAGCCGCTCGTCGGCGCGGCGCTCGTCAGCGGCCGCGTCGAGCCGCGGTGCCGCCGCCGAACGTTCTCGTTGACCGCAGAGGGCGAAGCGAAGATCGCCGCAGCACAGGTGCACTGGCGCGCCGCCCAGCACGCATTCGAGCAACGCTTCGGCACAGCACGCGCGGCACGCCTCAGAGACGAACTGTTCACGATCACGCACGACCTGGCGACGCGCTGATCGACGACCTCGCCGATCGCCCCGATACGTGCATATACATGGATGCATCGATGGAAACGACCCAAACCGCTGCGTCGCGCGACGCGGCTACAGCCGACCGGCCCGCGAAGCAGCAACGCCGCGTGCCGTGGATGCGGATCGCGGTCGCGGCGGTGGTCGTCGCGGTCGCGGCCGCGACGCTCGACTGGCTGTTCGTGCTGCGCTTCGAGGAAAGCACCGACGACGCCTATGTCGGCGGCGACGTGACGGTGCTCGCGCCGAAGGTCAACGGTTTCGTCGACAAGATCCTCGTGACCGACAACCAGCGCGTGAAAGCCGGCGACGTGCTCGTGCAGCTCGACGCGCGCGACTACGACGCGAAGCTGGCGCAGGCCAGCGCCGAAGTCGACGGCGCGCGCTCCGCGGTCGCCGAACTCGAAGCGAAGCAGCAGCTTCAGTACGCGGTGATCGGCCAGCATGCGGCGGACCGTCACGCGTCGGCGGCCGAGCTCGCGCGCGCCGCGTCGGATCGCGAGCGCTACCGCGAGCTCGTGAAGTCCGACGCGGTGTCGAACCAGATCGTCGAGCGCGCGGATGCCGACTATTCGAAGGCGGACGCCGCCGTCGCCCGCAGCGACGCCGCGCTGCTCGCCGCGCAGCGGCAGCTCGACGTGCTCGGCGCGCAGCTCGCCGACGCGCGGGCGCGCGTGAACACGGCACTGGCCGCCCAGCGGGTCGCGGCGCTGAACGTCGAATACACGACGATCCGCTCGCCGGTCGACGGCTACGTGGGCAACCGCACGGGCCGCGTCGGGATGCTCGCGAACGTCGGCGCGCCGTTGCTGACGATCGTGCCCGCGTCCGGCCTGTGGATCGACGCGAACTTTAAGGAAGACCAGTTGCGCAGGATGCGCGCGGGCGAGCGCGTCGACGTCGCGCTCGACGCGTCGAGCACGCGCCTGCATGGCCGCGTCGACAGCCTCGCGCCCGCGACCGGCGCGACGTTCAGCGTGCTGCCGCCCGAAAACGCGACGGGCAACTTCACGAAGATCGTCCAGCGCGTGCCGGTGCGCGTGCATCTCGACCCGCAGCCGGGGCTCGAACGCGTGCTGCGTCCCGGCCTCTCGGCGGTCGTGACCGTGCATCTCGACCGCGCGAACTGAGCCGGAGCCGACGATGACCACCGCGTTTTCCGGCAACCCCGCGTCGCAACCGACGAAGCAGCGCGTGTTCGCGTTCGCGCTGATGTGCGTCGGCTTCTTCATGGCGACGCTCGACATCCAGATCGTCGCGTCGTCGCTGCGCGACATCGGCGGCGGACTCTCCGCGAGCCAGGACGAGCTGTCGTGGGTGCAGACGGCCTACCTGATCGCCGAGATCATCGTGATCCCGATGTCGGGCTGGCTGTCGAAGGTGATGTCGACGCGCTGGCTGTTCGTCGCGTCGGCGGTCGGCTTCACGATCACGAGCATGCTGTGCGGGCTCGCCTGGGACATCAACTCGATGATCCTGTTCCGCGGGCTGCAGGGCGCGCTCGGCGCCGCGATGATCCCGACCGTGTTCACGACCGCGTTCGTGTTGTTTCCGGGCAAGCAGCGGCTGATCGCATCGACGACGATCGGCGCGCTCGCGTCGCTCGCACCGGCGATCGGGCCGGTGATCGGCGGCTGGATCACCGATCAATGGTCGTGGCACTGGCTGTTCTACCTGAACCTCGTACCGGGCATCGTCGTGGCCGCGCTGGTGCCGCGCTACGTGCACATCGACGAACCCGACCCGAGCCTCGTGAAGCGCGGCGACTATCGCGGCATCGCGCTGATGTCGGGCTTTCTCGGCTGCCTCGAATACGTGCTCGAAGAAGGCCCGCGCAAGAACTGGTTCAGCGACGACGCGATCGTCATCTGCGCGTGGATCTCGGCGATCTGCGGCTTCCTGTTCATCGTGCACGCGTTGACGGCAGACGATCCGATCGTCGACCTGCGTGCGCTCGCCGTACGCAACTTCGGGATCGGCAGCCTGCTGTCGTTCGTCACGGGGATCGGGATCTTCGTGACCGTATTCCTCACGCCGCTGTTTCTCGCGCAGGTGCGTGCGTTCAGTTCGCTGCAGATCGGCATCGCGCTGCTGTCGGTCGGCGCATTCCAGTTGCTCGCGCTGTGCGCGTATGCATTCGCCGCGCGCTACGTCAGCATGCGCGCGCTGCTCGTGTTCGGGCTCGTCTGCTTCGGCCTCGGCTGCTACCTGTACACGCCGATCACGCACGACTGGGGCTGGCGCGAGCTGCTGCTGCCGCAGGCGCTGCGCGGCATCGGCCAGCAGTTCAGCGTGCCGCCGATCGTGACGATGGCGCTCGGCTCGCTGCCGCAGTCGCGGCTGAAATCGGCGAGCGGCCTGTTCAACCTGATGCGCAACCTCGGCGGCGCCATCGGCATCGCGGTGAGCGCGACGATGCTCAACGACCGGCTGAACTTTCACTACCTGCGGCTGAACGAGCACGTGAGCGCCGGCGAGCCGCAAGTCGCATCGCTGCTCGATCGCCAGGCCGCGTACTGGAGCGCGGTCGCCGGCAACACGCTCGATACCGCGCAGGCCGGCCTCGCGACCCTGCACCGGCTGATCTATCGCGAAGCGCTGACGCTGACCTACGCCGATGCGTACTACGCGCTGTCGCTGTGCTTCGTCGTCGCGCTGGTTGCCGTCGCGTTTTCCCGTCCGATCACGCTGAATGCGCCGCCACCCGACGCACACTGAAGCCGAGACCCCGATGATGATAAAACTGCTCGTCGCGCTGGTCGTCAGCGCATTCGCCGCCGGGTGCGCGCTGCAGCCCGCGCAGCATGCCGCGCTTCCCGATGCCGTTGCGTCGGTCGCGCCCGCCGCTTGGGACGCCGACGTGCCGCGCACGGACGTCGACGCCGCCGCATGGTGGGCGCAGTTCGACGACCGCGTGCTCGATCGGCTGGTCGCAACCGTGCTCGACGCCAACCTCGATCTGCAGGCCGCCGCCGAACGCGTGAAGCAGGCGCAGGCGCTGACCGCACGCAAGCGCGCGGCGCTGCTGCCCGAGCTCGATGCGAGCGCGCACGCGGCCGACGCGCGCCAGAACACGCCGCCGCCGCTCGGCTACGTGCGGCAAGCCGGCGTCGGGCTCGCGCTGAGCTGGTCGCCGGACGTGTTCGGCGGCGAGCGGCTCGACCTGCTGGCCGCGCAAGCCGAACTGGTCGGGCAGAAGCATGCGGAAGACGCGATGCGGCTCGCGCTCGCGGCCGACGCGGCGTCCGCCTATGTCGACCTGCGCTGGGCCCAGCAGGAGCTGACCATCCTCGAGGACAACGCGGCGCTGCGCCGGCGCGCGCTCGAACTGACGCGCAAGCGCCAGGCATTCGGGTTATCGACGGAACTCGACGTCACGCGCGCGCAGAACCAGCTCGATGCGCTGGACGCGCGGATTCCGCCGACGCACGCGCAGATCGCTCATCAGCTCAACCTGATTGCCGTGTACGCCGGGAGAACGCCCGAGTCGGTGGACCGGCTCCTGCTCGCGCAGCGCGGCGAGGTGCCGGTGTCGCCGGCCGGCTCGCCCGCGACGCTGCCGTCGCAGGCGCTGCTGCGACGGCCCGACGTGCTCGCCGCCTATGCGCAGGTCGAACGGCGTGCGGCGCAGGTCGGCGTCGCGAAGGCCGAGCGGTATCCGAAGTTCTCGCTGAACCTGACCGACGGAATCCTGGCCGCGTCGTATCTCGGGCTGCCGACGCTCACCGACAACCTGTTCAGCGCGGCATTGAGCGCGACGAGCCCGATCTTCGACGCTGGACGCATCACCGCCGACATCGCGCAGAGCGAAAGCCGGATGCGCGAGTCGGAGCTTCGACTGCGGCAGACGATGCTGCAGGCGCTGCGGGAAGTCGAGGATGCGCGGGCGAATCTGGTCAGCAGCGACGCGGCAACGCAGCGGCTCGCGAGCGCGCTGTCGGCGTCCAATCACGCGCTCGGGCTCGCGAACCAGCTTTACAAGGGCGGCGCCACCGATTTTCTCGACGTGCTGTCGGCACAGGAGGTGTATTTGCGCGACGCCGAGGCGCTCAATCAGGCGCGGCGCGAGCATGCGCTCGCCGCGGTCGCGTTGTATCGGTCGCTCGGTGGCGGCTGGAGCCGCAACGATGCGGCGGGCGGGACGGAGCCGGAAGCCGTCGCGGCCACCGCTGCGGCCCGCTGACCGGTGCGCCGGCGACCTTCGCCGCATCGAAACGCTCCACGCCCGCCCGTCCGTCGACTCGGCGATGCCGCGCATTCAGCCGACGTCAGGCCACCGGTATCCGATCACCTCGCTCACCGGATACGCGAGCTCGCGCACCTCGTCGAGCTGATTGCCGCCGAACAGATGCACGTGCGTGTGGTCGTGACGCAGATAGAACCCGACGTGGCCCTTCCAGCTCGCCGGATCGTCGCGCGTGAGCACGGCGATGCAGCCCTGCTCCAGCGGCCGCCCCCAGTCGAGCCACGAACGCGCGAGCGCCGACCCGGTGCCGCGGATGCCCGCATGCGCGATGCACCAGTTGACGAACGACGAGCACCACGAAATCTTGTCGTCGTAGCCGACCAGATTCGTGTGGCCGTTGTATTCGACGATGCGCGGGTTGCTGCTGCCGGGCGGGAAACGGCGGATGCCGAGCTCGGCCAAAGCGATGTGCATCCACGGCGGGTGGCCGGTGTGTGCGTTGCGTTCGGGATTCGATCGGTTCACGGGGGCCTCGGGTTCGGTTCTCGGAACGGTCGGCCAATCTTCGCATGAATCGGGCGGCCGTCGCAGCGGCGTTTTGCGGCTCGCGGCCCCGGTAACGAAACATGCGAACGACTTCATCGCCTGCGCCCACGGCCGCAACACGCTTACCGCTCCGCTCTGAGGCGCCGCACACGCACCGCCCGTCCCCGTCACTCCACCGTCACCGATTTCGCGAGATTCCTCGGCTTGTCGATATCCGCGCCGCGCAGCCGCGCCGCGTGATAGGCGAGCAGCTGCAGCGGCACGACGTGCAGGATCGGCGACAGCAGTCCGTAGTAGTCGGGCATCCGCAACACCGACACGCCCTCGCCGTCGTCGATGCGCGTATCGGCATCGGCGAACACGTAGAGCTGGCCGCCGCGCGCGCGCACTTCCTGCATGTTCGACTTGAGCTTCTCGAGCAGCGCGTCGTTCGGCGCGATCGTCGCGACCGGCATCGCGTGGGTCACCAGCGCAAGCGGCCCGTGCTTGAGTTCGCCGGCCGGATAGGCCTCCGCATGGATGTACGAAATCTCCTTGAGCTTCAGCGCGCCTTCGAGCGCGATCGGGTAATGCAGGCCACGCCCGAGGAACAGCGCGTTCTCGTGCTGCGCGAATTCCGCGGCCCAGCGCTCGATCTGCGGCTCGAGCGCGAGCACGTCGTCGAGCGCGTTCGGCAAGCGCCGCAGCTGCGTCGCGTAGCGGGCGAGCTGCGCGTCGTCGACGCAGCCGCGCAGCCGGCCGAGCGTCACCGCCAGAATGAACAGCGCGACGAGTTGCGTCGTGAACGCCTTGGTCGACGCGACGCCGATTTCCGGGCCTGCGCGCGTGAGAAAGCGCAGGCTGGTCTGGCGCACCATCGCGCTGGTCGGCACGTTGCAGACGGCCAGCGTGTCGATGTGGCCGAGCGCCTGCGCATATTTGAGCGCGGCGAGCGTGTCGGCGGTCTCGCCCGATTGCGACACGCACGCGACCAGTGTGTTCGGCAGCGCGAGCGCATCGCTGTAGCGGTATTCGCTCGCGATCTCGACCTGCGCGGGCAGCCGCGCGATCGTCTCGAGCCAGCGACGCGCCGTCAGGCCCGCGTAGTAGCTCGTGCCGCACGCGACGATCAGCACGTTGTCGATCTGCTCGAACGCGCGCGTCGCGTCGGGCCCGAAGGCAGCCGGATCGAACAGCCCCGCGTCGGGAATCGTCGCGGCGACGGCCTGCGGTTGCTCGAAGATCTCCTTCTGCATGAAATGCCGGTACGCGCCGAGCTCGACCACGCCGTGGGCCGGCGCGACCGTCTGCACCGGGCGCTCGACGGGCGCGCCGTCGCGCGTCAGGATCCGCACGCCGGCAGGCGTCAGCTCGACGACGTCGCCTTCCTCGAGAAAGATGAAGCGATCGGTGATGCCGGCCAGCGCGAGCGCATCGGACGCGAGAAAGCACTCGCCGTCGTTCAGGCCGACCACCAGCGGCGAGCCGACGCGCGCACCGATCAGCCGCTGCGGCTCGTGCTTGCTGAACACGGCGATCGCATACGCGCCGTGCAGCTGTGACGTCGCATCGCGCACCGCGGCCAGCAGGTCGCCGCGATACTTGCTGTGGATCAGGTGCGCGACGACCTCGGTGTCCGTCTGTCCGTCGAATTCATAGTGCGCGTCCGACAGTTGCCTGCGCAACGTCTCGTGATTCTCGATGATGCCGTTGTGCACGAGCGCGATCTCGTCGCGCGAAAAGATCGGATGCGCGTTGCAGGTGGCCGGCGCGCCATGCGTCGCCCAGCGCGTGTGCGCGATGCCGGTGCTGCCGGCGAGGCCCGCGCTACGCACGTGCGCGTCCAGATCGGCGACGCGCGACACGCTGCGCGCGCGGCGCGCCTGGCCGTCGACGACCGTCGCGACCCCGCATGAATCGTAGCCGCGATATTCGAGGCGACGTAAACCCTCGATCAGAACCGGAACGATGTCCCGTTGCGCGACCGCGCCGACGATGCCACACATGACCCGTCTCCTTGCCCCTGTTCGTCCATCGGCCGTGCGCCGCGGTTTTTCGTCCACCGTGGTCGCACCCGCAGGTCCGTCGCAACTGCGCACATGCGCGTGCATCTCGTGCGTCGCGCCACATCCGAACGTAGGCACACCGAGCGCTGTTTCCGGCTCCGCCGTATCGGTATCGCCGAGCTGCGTCGGCCGCCGCACGCCTGCACCATCGAACAAGCAAGCGTCGAGCCATCGACCGACTTCGCCCACGCGGCAAGGGCCGGCGATGCGCCGACGCGCTCGCCGACGCGCCGCGCCGTCCGTTTTTGATTCATCGCCGCATCATCGCTCTCGACCGTCGGCGAGACGATCCACCGCGTCGCGTCGCGCATCGACGCAAGGCCTGCAAGCCGCGCGGGGTAAGGGCTGCGCAGGCGTCGGTCATCGCATCGCGACTGCGTCGCCGCGCCGTGCCGTCAGCATCCGCGATGTCGCGCCGGCTGCGAATGGACACCGCACATGTTTCAGATGCGCAACATTTCGCGATCTCGCGCGGCCGTCCGGTCGTTTCACGCGCGGGCCGTCATGCAACGCGATGCCGCACGCAACGAACGACGCCACGCGTCGTACGGGGCGACGCCACGGGTGCAACTCAGCGTCCCCGCCGCGCGCCGGCGCGCCGCGCTCGTAGCAATTGTGAAACGTTCGACGCGTTGCCGATGCGGCGCGGGCGTCGGGGCCGGGCCACGCGGCGGGTGGTTTGAATATTGCTGTATTGGCAACGGGGAGCGGTCGCGACGAACGGCACGGCAAAGAACGCTCATGACGTAACCGGAATCGCGACGACACCACGGTCGTCCGGCGATGGCGCGGCGCAGATCACGCGGGCCAACACGCGGCGCTCGCCGTTGCAACGCCGCCGCACCTCGTGCGGTGCGAACCGACGCAATCGCGACGTGCGTCGGCCGGTGGCGTGCGAGCAGGTCGATGTCGGGAGCCGGTTCCTTCCGCTCAGAAAAGCTATACGGGGATATCAATGAAGAAGATCTTGCTTGTATTCGGAACCCGGCCGGAAGCCATCAAGATGGCGCCGCTCGTTCGCGCGCTGAAGGCGCGCGCGGATGTCGACGCGAAGGTGTGCGTCACCGCACAACATCGGCAAATGCTGGATCAGGTGCTGTCGTTGTTCGACATCGAGCCCGACTACGATCTCGATCTGATGCGTCAGGGCCAGACGCTCAGCGACGTGACGACCGGCATCCTGCATGCGATCGGCGCGGTGTTCGACGACCTGCGCCCGGACATCGTCCTCGTGCATGGCGACACGACCACCACGCTGGCCGTGAGCCTCGCGGCGTTCTATCGCTACCTGCCGATCGGGCACGTGGAAGCGGGCCTGCGCAGCGGCGACATCTGGTCGCCGTGGCCGGAGGAGCTGAACCGTCGCGTGACGGATGCGGTGTCGTCATGGCACTTCGCGCCGACCGGCCAGGCGCGCGACAACCTGTTGAGCGAAGGCGTGCCGGTCGGCTCGGTGGTGATGACGGGCAACACGGTGATCGACGCGCTGCACGACGTCAAGCACATGCTCGAACGCGACGACGCGCTCAGCCGCGAGGTCGCCGCGCGCTTTCCGTTCCTCGACCCGACGGCCCGCATGGTGCTGATCACGGGCCATCGCCGCGAGAGCTTCGGTGAGCCGTTCCGGAATTTCTGCGAGGCGCTGCGCACGCTCGCGCACCGCTATCGCGACGCGCAGTTCGTCTACCCGCTGCACCTGAATCCGAACGTGCGGGAGCCGGCGCTCGCGCTGCTCGGCGGCGAGGCCAACATCTACCTGATCGAACCGCAGGAATATCTCGCGTTCGTGTATCTGATGTCGCGTTCGCACTTCATCATCACGGACTCGGGCGGCATCCAGGAGGAAGGGCCGGCGCTCGGCAAGCCCGTGCTCGTCACGCGCGATACGACCGAGCGCCCCGAAGCGATCCGGGCCGGCACCGCGCGGCTCGTCGGCACGGACCCGGAGCTCATCGTGCGGGAAGCGTCGCGGCTGTTCGACAGCGCGAGCGCCTACGACGAGATGGCGCGTGCGAGCAACCCGTACGGCGACGGACATGCGAGCGAGCGGATCGTCCATGCGCTGATGCATACGCCGGCGTCGAGCGCGAATACGACGAGCTTCTCGATGGGCGCGGCCGAACTGCCGCTCAACGCGCTCACGCTCGGATTGCAGGCGTTGCGCTCGCCCTGAGCGGGGCGGCGTCTGGGGGCTCGGTCTGCCGGTTCCGGGCAGCGCGGAAGGTCGCCGCTATTGAGCGTAGCGGCGCGTGCGCGTGCGTTCGACGGATCGGCAGGCACCGGCAGCAACGCGGCGTCGATCTCGGATGTGGAGCATCAGCACACGCAATGCAATCGCAGCCGCAGCCGCAGCCACCGTTCAGTACGCGACGAAGATCGTCACGCGCCGATTACGCGCGCGTGCGGCCGCGTCGTCACCGGTGACGAGCGGCTGCGTATCGGCGCGGCCGATCGCCGCGAGCCGGTGCGGTGCGACGCCGCGCTCCGCGAGATAGCGCACGACGCTGCCGGCCCGCGCGGACGACAGCTCCCAGTTCGATTCGTATTTCGCGTTCGCGATCGGCACGTTGTCGGTATGCCCTTCGACGAGGATGTCGCCGCTCGCATGCTCGCTCAATGCGCGCGCGATCTGGGTCAGCACCGGCGCCGCATCGGGCAACAGACGCGCGTCGCCGACGTTGAACAGCACCTTCGCGTCGATGCCGATCTCGATCCCGTGCGGCGCGCGCACGAGCGCGATGCGGCCGGCCGTCTTCAGTGCATCGAGCGACGCGAGCCACGCGGGCACGCGCTCGGGCAGCGTCACGGCCGCCGTGCCGCGCGCGGCGGCATCGTGCCGCGCGAGCGTCTGATAGCGCGCGTCGAGCGCGTTGTACTTCGCGAGCTGCAGCACGTACAGCGCGAGAAACAGCACCATCAGCGTCGTGATCAGATCCGCGTACGAGATCAGCCAGCGCCCAGTCTGCGCGTCGTCGCCTTCATCGTCGTCGCGACCGGTCGCCGTTGCGCCCGCGCGCGCGGCCTCAGTTCGTGCCGTCATGTCGAAGCTCCACGGGCGTCATGCGAGCGACTCGGCCGCACGGCCGCGCACGTCGCCGGTCAGGCGCGTTTCGATCGTGTGCGGCGATTCCTTGCGCGAAATCGCGAGCAGCCCGTCGAGGTACAGCTTGCGAAACCGCAGCTCGCTGTCGATCTGCGCACGCAGCTTGCCGTACAGCGGCAGAAACACGAGGTTCGCGAACGCGAGACCGTAGAGCGTCGCAATGAACGCGACGGCGATGCCCGGTCCGAGCTGCGCAGGCTCGAGGATGTGGCTCGTCACCTGCACCAGCCCGAGCACCGAGCCGAGAATCCCGAAGGTCGGCGCATAGCCGCCCGCCTGATGCCACACACGCGCCGCCGCGAGCCGGCTGCGCTCGTAGGCGTCGAGCTCGCGCTGCAGCGCATCCTCGAGCACGGCGCTCGACACGCCGTTCGCGAGCAGTTCCAGCCCGCGTCGCGCGAACGGATGAATGCCGGTCACGTCCATCGATTCGAACGCGAGCAATCCGTTGAGCTTCGCGCGGTCGCCCCATTCGAGCAGGTCGCTCAGATGCTTGCGGTCGACTTCCTGCGCGCGCACGAACGCGAGCCGCAACTGCTTGACCGCATCGAAAAAGCGCGCCCAGGTGTTCTGGATCATCACCGCGCCGAGCGTGCCGCCGAGCACGATCACGAGCGCCTCGAACTGGAACAGCATCGAGAAGTGGCCGCCTTCGAGCGCGAAGCCGAACACGATGGCCGTGCCACCGAGCAGCACGCCAGCCAGGGTCAACAGGTCCATGTCGTCTCCGTCGGGCCGCGCGTCACGCGTCGGACGACGCGAGCGGCGCCGGCGCAGCGCCGGCGGCCGGCGCCTTGGCCGCGCGAACGGCCTCCACCACGCGGCGCTCGATCTCGCCGACCTCGAGCGGATCGAGCTTCAGCTCGCGGCGCATCACCCACGACACCTCGTTGCGCCGCGCTTCGGTCATCACCGAGAACAGCTTGTCGGCGATCGCACGATCGTCGAGGCTCGCGATCAGCTTCGCGAGATCGTACGTATCGAAGCCGCTGATCACGTCGAACAGCGTGCGCTGGTCGACCCACACGACGTCCTCCAGCGACTGCACGTCGCCCGCGCGCGGGTGACGCCGCGAGAAATACGCGACGCCCTTCTGCTCGACGTAGCCGAGCACCTTCGACTTGCGGAACGCGAACAGCTCGTCGGCGATCTCGCCGTGCGACAGCTTGTTGAGCAGCAGCTTGCGGTCGACGCCGATCAGCGCCTCCAGATCGGCCAGCTCGATCAGCTCGAGCTCGCTGTTGATCGACAGGTCGAGGTCGTGATCGGCGACCTGCTGCGCGCGATCGACCACGCGGGCGGCGTCGAACGTGACGACCTGGCGCCCGTCCGTGGAAGATCCATAGTCGGCCATGCCGCCGGCATGCTCGGCCGACGCGGCCTCGATCGTGACGAGATTGAGCTTCTCCATGCGGCGCAGCATCGCGAGCACGTGCGGGCGCGAATGGCCGGCGATCGCGCGGCAGCGGCGAATCACGTCGGCGAGCGGCACCGAGGTCTCCGCGGCTTGCGTCTGCATCGGCCGGCGCGACCATGCGTCGTCCGAGCCGCGCGCGTCGGCGCCGGCCATCAGCGACAGCACATGCGCATACGACAGCACGCCCGGCATGAAGTCGGCGTGCGTATAGGTCGCGAGCTGGTCGTCCTTGCGCTTCACGCGACGGATCATCGTGCGCACGATGTGGCGCAGCAGCGCGGACACATGCTCGATTTCCTCGTCGAGCGTCGACGCCGGCACGACCGTGAGCTGGCAGAACGACAGCGCCTTCGCGGTGTGCGCGCGCGGCTCTGCCCCGAGCAGCGCCGCTTCGCCGAAAAAGTCGCCGCGCCCGAGCGTGCCGATGACGATGCGTTTGTCCTCGCACCGCGTCGACAGCTCGACCTTGCCGTCCGCGATCAGAAAGATGACGGGCTCGCCGGCGAAGCCCTCCGAGTAGATGATCTCGCCGGGCGCGGCCGTACGCGTCCAAGATTGCTGACGGTTCAAGTTGGTTCCCCTGCTGCGCTGATTGTTGCGGACTGCGCGTCGCACGTCGGAGGCATGCGATCGACAGTCTTCCCCGTTCCCGTTTAACGTCATCGCCACACGCATCCTTTAGCAATTTCCTGCGGTTTTCCGGCCAGGATCAATGTCAAACGTTTGCGTGCCACCTCGCGCACGGCCCGCTTCGTGCGATGCGTGCGCCGGCGCTCGACGACGCATGCGTGCGCGTCGGGCGAGCCGAACCGGTGGATCGTCGCGCGAGCGCGCACGCAGCGCATCTCGCGACGACACGCTCCACAGCGTGAACGTCGCTCGCGACCGTGCGGAAAACGCGTTTGCGAATTCGCCTGCGGATGCTTCGTTTATCTCGGCGCGCGTGCATCCGCGCATGACGACACAGCCCATTGAACCCCTTTACTTCCAATATCGTCGGATAATTAGCTTTTATTTTCGTCTAAAATCTCGCTTCCTCTAAACATAGGATGGAACGAGTTTTGATTAAGCTGACGAAAACTATCTCGCGTACGGCCATCGCCGCATGCGTGGCTTGTGCCGGTCTGATGCCGCTGTCCCAGTCGGCCCAGGCCCAGGTCGAGCCTTTGAAGAACCCCGTCTATGGGGTCACGCTGGACGACCTGACCAAACTCGATGCGATCGTCGCGTCGCTGCAGAACCTGCCGTACCGCCCGACGGTGCGCGTCGTGTTCGATCCGGGCACGTCGGCGGCCGACTACTACGCGCCGCTGCTGCGCCTGCACTCGGTCGCATACGTGATGGGCGAAATCTACGATTCGTACTATTTCCCGACGACGCTGTCGGCGTACCAGGCGCGCACGCAGGAACTGGTGTCGCAGCTGAAGAACACCGTCGACGTGTGGGAAATCGCGAACGAAATCAACGGCGAATGGCTGCGCAACGACCCGAACGGCACCAACACGGTGGTCAACTCGGAAGAGCAGCAGATCGGCCAGATGGTCGCCGCGGCCAATACGATCGTGAAATCGAACGGCGGCAAGACGGCCATCACGCTGTACTACAACGACGACAGCAAGGGCAACAACTGCTGGGCGAAGCCGCAGGATTACTGGAAGACCTGGCCGACGAATTTCCTGTCGTCCACGGTGCGCCAGCAGGCCGACTACGCGCTGTTCAGCTACTACCCGTATCAGGACTGCCCGGGCCTGAGCCCGTCGTGGAAGAACGACTTCGCGGCGCTGGAAAGCATCTTCCCGAACGCGAAGGTCGGCTTCGGCGAAATCGGCACGTCGGACATCGCCGCGCCGACGTCGGTGCAGCAGAACCTGATCACCACCTACTACCCGATGGTCAACAGCATGACCGATCCGCGCTTCATCGGCGGGTTCTTCTGGTGGAACTACGTCGAAGAGATGCTCCCGTATTCGAGGAGCGCTTACTTCAAGCTGCTGCGTCAAACGATCATCACGCTCAAATCGCCCAGCTGATCGCGTCGTAGCGATCCGTCCAGGCGTCAGCGCAGCCGCTCAGAACCACAATGTCGCGCGCACCACGAGACCACGTGCGCGGGCCGCTGACGTCAACGGAAACCGGTATTGCACCGTCACATCGACGTAGCTCGCCGGCGCCGTATAGCGCCCTTCGCGGAACCAGTACCGGAACTGGATGCCCGGCCCCACGCCGATCGCCGTCTCGTCCTTCTCGCGGTTGTCGTGATCGCCCGCCACCGCGACGTGCGGATAGACGGTCAGACGATTGCCGAGCATCGGCAGACGCCACGTGTGGCCATAGCGCAGCTCCGAATAAACGATGTAGCGCCCCGCGTGAATGAAATAGGCGCCTTCTACATAGGCCTGCCAGCTGCGCCAGCTCGGCTCGGTCACGCGCAGGTCGGTGCCCGCTTCCGACGAATATCCCAAACGCATCAGCCAGTCCGTCATCGACAGGCTGCCGATGTGGAACAGCCGCTCGGCGGTCATCACCACGTTCTGATCCGGTATCGGCTTGTAGCGCACGCCCACCGACCCCTGCACCGTCGGCATGCCGGTCACGTTGCCGTTGCCGTCGTACGCGGTGCCGTAACCGCGCACGAAGAACTGCAGGATGCGCCCGTTCTGGTAGCCGATCTTCGGCGGTTGCCAGTACGCCTCGACGCCCGGCTGCAGCACGCTGATCGTTCCTTGCGGGCCGAACGCGGCCGATTGATACGGCGCGCTCAGCACGAAACCCCACGTGCGCTGCAGTTGCTCGACTTCGCGCCGATAGCCGAACTTGCGCTGCGTGTCGAACGCGTGCTCGCTTTCGTCGGCATCGAGACTGTGCTCGAACATCTGCACCGATTCGTCGTTCAGGCCGATCCGCTTCGCCGCATAGCCGGCATCCGCATAGTTCATCGCGTTGCCGGCGCCGCCGGCGAAGCCCTGCTGGAACGCGTCGAGCGCATCGCGATCGCGGTGCTCGCGCAGCAGGTCGTACGCGTGTTGCAGATGCTGCATCGCCGAGTCGTCCGGCGGCGCCTGTGGCGGCCGATCGACCTGCCGCGCCTGCGCGGCGATCGCGGCGGCCATGTTGCGTTCGGTGTCCGTCGCCGCGTCGCTGGCGGCCAGTTCGGCCATCCGGATCGCCGTGTCGTGATCGCCGGCCTGCAGGCTCAATTGCGCGATGCGCACCTGGATCACCGCGGATTTTTCATCGGCGAGCGGCGCCAGCGCGATGCCCGCTTCATGCGGACGGTTCGCCGCGAGCGCGCTGTCCGACCATGCGAGCCGCAGGTTGCGCTGCTGCTCCGCGCTCCACTTGCCGCCCGCCACGGCGGCCGAGAAGTCGCGGCACGCGACGTCGTAGCGCATCTGGCGCTGCGCGAGATAACCGTGCTGCGCGAGCACGGCCGCGCTGTTCGGAAAGCGTGTGCTCAGCGATTCGAGCAGCGCGTCGGCGTCGTCGACCTTGCCTTCGCGCCGGTACACATCGACGAGCAACAGTCCGAGCTGCTCGCTGCCCGGCTGGATCTGCAGTGCGCGCAACGCATACGCCTCCGCGCGGGGCAGGTCGCCGGCGTCGATTGCCTTGTAGGCGCCGTCGGCCAGCCGGAACGCTTTGGGGACGAGCGGCCGGGCAGCGTGCGCGGGCGGCTGCCACGCGAGCGACATGGCGAGCGCCAGTGCGCTGAGCCGCGCGCAGCGCGCGAGGCCGGCGGTGATCGGACGGGTCGAGCGTTTCATGCCTGTTCTCCCGACGGCCGGATCGCCGCAGATGCCTGCATCGACGCGCCGTCGCCGTCGCGTAGCCGCGAGATCTCGACGAAGCGCGAGTGCCGCGCGAGTTCGGCGGAAATTTCCGCATCGCACGCGATGAAGTACGCGACGTTGGTACGCGCGCCGCGTCGCACGACCTCCTGTTCGTCCTGAGTGAGCGGGCGGCCGACCGCGATGTTCAGCGTGCCGTCGTCGGCAGTGGAAAACGGAATCGCGCGATACGCGTACTGCAACTCGAAGGCCAGCGAGTCCGCGAAATGGCCGACAGCAACGTTGCCCAGGCTCACGCGCGGCAGATCGGCCTGCTCGGCGATCGCGTCGGCGAGCGATTCGGTCGACAGCATGCTCGCGTCGAGCAACAGCTCGCCGAGCCGCTTGCCGCACGTCACTTGCTTGTCGAGGCATGCCTGCAGCTGCTCGAGCGACAGCACGCCCCAGCCGACCAGGATCTCGCCGATCCTGCGCCGCACTTTCCCGAGCGCTTCGTTCGACAGATAGGTGTGGCTGGTCTTGTCCCACGCGATCGGCTTGCCGCTCACCAGGTGGCCGAGATAGATGCGCCACGCGCGGCAAACCGCGTAGAAGTTGATCATGTTGTTGACGAACATCCGCGGGACCGACAGCATCCCCTGCAGCGGGCCGTTCAGCTTGCTGACGAAGTGCACGCGCTGTCCGGCGCGCGCGACCAGCATGAAGGTGTTCACCCACAGCAGCGGCGCGATCCACGGGCCGTTCGTCGCGAAATGAACGCTGGCCGGGAGCGCATGGCCGGTTTTCTCGAGGACGGCAAGCAGCACGAAATTGAGCAGCACGACGTAGGCGATCACCGAGAACAGCGACGTCACGATGCCCTTGCGATCGTGGAAGAACATGTAGCGGGTGAGCAGGTCGCCTTTCCAGCCGAGCTGCTCCCAGCCTTGAAACGCGATGCCGAGCACCCAGCGCGCGCGCTGCCGGTATGCTGTTCTGAACGTCTTCGGAAAATACTCGCGCGTCGCGAGCAGGTTCTCACGTGCCGCGCCTTTGCGCGCGTTGCGCGCCTGCACATCGCGCGCGACGTCCGACAGCGGGAAGCGGGCGAACGTCTCCGTCATCCCGAGGTCCCTCAGCCGGAAGCTGAAGTCGTAGTCCTCGGTCAGCGAACTGGTGTTGAACGCATTGCCGCCGCTCGCCTTCATCGCCGCGTCGATCGCGCGGCGGCTGTAGCACGACGCCACGCCCGCGCCGGGCACGACGCCGGTCAGACGCGCGCGCACCGGCACGTCCTTCTGATGCGTTTCGCTGAAATCGTCGAGGTAACAGCCGGCGACGAACTCGTTCCATTTGCGCGGCAACGACAGCACGGGAAGCTGCACGAGGTCGCTCTGCGTGACCGCGTGGTTCAGGTACTTCAATTCGGCCGGGTGAATCACGTCCTCGCAGTCGTGCATCACGACGCCGGCGAACTGGATGCGGTGGACGTCCTCGTAACGCAGGATCGCATCGAGAATCCAGTTCAGGCAGTCGGCCTTGCAGGTCGGCCCGTCGTTGCGCACCGTCGCGCGCGTGACGCGCCCGGGGTAGCGTCGAACCATCCGTTCGACTTCGGCCGTAGTTTCGGCATCGTTGTGATAGGTGCCGACGAAGATCACATAGCGTTCGTACTCGATGGTCGCGAGCGTGTTCTCGATCATCTTCGCGATCACGTCGTACTCTTTCCAGGCCGGCACCATCAGCGCCAGATAACGCTCGTCGAGCGCGCGCAGCATGCCGATGTCGATGGCTGGCGCCTTCTCGCGACGCAGGACCCGGCGGATTTCGAACGACCAGTAACAGGCATCGAGCGTGAGATCGTCGAGCGTGCTGATCAGGATGACGATCGCGGTCACGATGGCGACGACGTCGAGCGCCGACAGATACGCACTCCATATTGTATGGTTCATCATGTTTTCCGCGATTGTCGCTTGTCAGTGCTGTTTGCGCCCGCCGACGCAAGGCCGATAAGCAGCCCCACCTCGCCCCCGGTACAACTGCCCTTCCGTTCCTGCCCGCTGCGCGTGCGGCTCTGAAGCGGCGCCCGCGCGGCCGAATCGCACGCTCACGCATCAGGCGCCATCGACGCGCTCGCGCAAATTTTCCGACGCTGATTCCAACGAGACGCCGCACACTGCTGCGGTCATGCCCACGCGAAACCGCCGGCGTCGGTCGCGTCGCACGGCCCCCCGTACACCGCCGTCCGCACGCACGACTCGTCAAGCAAGTCGTGCGCCATCGGCACGCAATCCTTGTCGCTCGCGGGGTGCCGGCATGCGCGGCAGGCGGCCGGCACCGCGAAGGCAGGCCAAATGTTTCAGCACTGAAACGTGCGGTCGCGCCGCGCGTGAAAGCTGCCCGACAGGTCGGCCGCGCAGCGACGCCGGCCACGACCGCGCGCGGCTCGGACGAACGGCGCGCACGTCGCGCTCGGCGGCATGATGGGCCGCCATTCGAACGGCCCGCCAGCCGGCCCGCGCGCGGCGGTGCGCAGCGCGCCGCGCGTGCGTCGCGCGACGTTCGCCGCGGCACTCGCGGTCGGGCCCCGCCTTGTGCCCGCGTTACGCGCGTGCAACGTTTATCGCTGCAATTCCGGCTTGCCGCGCGGCGCTGATGTCGGCGTCCCGGCACGGCGCGCGTTTGCGGTGGATGGTATGGATCTGGCTTGAAACACAGCCGACCGGTTTCATTTGCTTATCCGGTATCAGGCGCACAACAAATCACGACATGAAGTCCAGCTACGGATCGGGGGGGCTGGTCGTGCTCGTTTCCCGAACGAGGCGATCGCAATTTGCCTATCAAAGGATGAACACCATGCCTTCGCATCGAAACCACTCTTTCCGAACCGGGGTGAGCGCCGTCGGGCTGCTCGTTGCATTGACGTCCGCGCTCGTCGTGACGGGCCCGCTCCAGGCCGCAAACGCGCAGCAAGCCAGCAGCTCGTCCAGCGGCAAGGTGAAGCCACCGCCGTTGCCGAACGGCTCCGCGCACGTGCGCGTGAAGGCCGGCATGTCCGACGAGGATTGGGAAAAGGCCTACAAGGAGACCGGCCGCCCGCCGTTCAGCCCCAAATCCGTCAAGAAGGCTGGCGGCAACGTGGAACGCGAATAGGGAGAAACGGCCATGAAGAAGATCCTGATCGTCATCGCGCTGCTGGCCGGCTTCGTGCAAATCGCGACGCCCGGCACGGCCCACGCGCAGACCACCACTGCCCGCACGCTCGTGCTCTACGACAACCCGGCCAACGACCCGTATTCGAAGCTCGGACTGATGTACAGCATCATGTTGCGCAATCTGCTCGGCCACTTCAATACGACCGTGGACCTGGTTCCGATCCAGAACTACACGTCGGGCATGGTCGGCAATCACGACGTGACGTTCTACATCGGCGATTACTACAACAACCCGATTCCGACCGCGTTCATGAGCGACGTGATGACCGCCACGAAGACGGTCGTCTGGTTCAAGTACAACCTGTGGCAGCTCGCATGGAACACGGCGTACACGTTCAACCAGACCTTCGGGTTCAGTTTTCAGGGGCTGGCCGGGCTGAACGCGACGCCTTCGTCGAGCAATCCGAACCCCGGCTTCTACGACACGATCACCTACAAGAACCTGCCGATGGTGAAGTACTACGCGTACAACGCGTCGACCGGCGCCGTCAGCGCGGACCCGGACGTCGGCCTGACGCAGGTGGTCGATGCGACCAAGGCGCAGGTGCTCGTCACGATGAAGAACAGCCAGAGCGGCGCAACCGCGCCGTACGTGATGCGCTCGGGCCGCCTCTGGTACTTCGCCGACGTTCCGTTCTCCTACATCGGGCCGACGGATCGCTACCTCGTGATCTGCGACATGCTGCACGACATCCTGCAGACCAACGCGCCGGTGAATCATCGTGCGCTCGTGCGTCTCGAGGACCTCGACGCCTTTACGACGACGAGTTCGATGAAGCAGCTCACCGACTACCTGTACTCGAAGAGGATCAAGTTCACGATGGCGACCATTCCGCTGTATACCGACCCGAACGGTTATTACAACGGCGGCGTGCCACAAACCATCCATCTCGCGCAGGCAACGGGGCTCAAGAATGCGCTGAACTACGCAATCCCGCGCGGCGGCTCGATCGTGATGCATGGCTACACGCACCAGTACGACTCGACGCCGAATCTGCTGACTGCCGTCAGCGGCAGCGACTACGAGTTTTGGTACGCGGTGCAGAACCGGCCGGTCGACGAGGACTCGGTGCAATGGGCGGAGGACAGAATGACGAACGGGCTGCTCGAGTTCACGGCCAACGGCTACAAGATCGTCGGCTGGGCTGCGCCGCAGTATCAGGTGTCGCCCAAGGCGGCGGCGGCGACGGCCGCGACGTTCCCGACCACGTTCCAGCGGGCCGTCTACTACACGGCGACCAATCCACAGCTCGGCACCGGCGCAGCCAACCAGGACTTTTCGGCCGGGCAGTTCTTCCCGTACATCATCAACTCCGATTACTACGGACAGCGGATCATTCCGGAGAACCTGGGCAGCATCCAGTACAACATTTGCAGTATCGACCAGTTCTCGTGCATCACGTACACGTGGCAGCAGCTCGTGACCAATGCACAGTACGGGCTGGCCGTGCGCGACGGCTTCGCGTCGTTCTTCTTCCATCCGTACTGGCTCGAACCCGACCTCCGGCTGCCTGCATTGCAGGATTTCCAGAGTCTCGTGACCGGCATCACGAACCTCGGATATACCTGGGTGGACGGCACGACGGCCAAGTGACGCGGCTGGCCGCAAGCGCGCGATCCGCAATGACGATGCGGATCGCGCGTGTGCTTCGGATGGGCTACGATGATGCGCGGGAGGGCTTATCTGGAGGCAAGCGATGACCATCTATGCCATCCGCGCGTTGCGCAGGTTTCGGCAGCGTATCGGCCGGCTCCGGCAGGCCGCCGGGCCGCGCCGGCGCGTGCACGTGGCGCATGCGACGCCGTTCGCGGCCGTTGCCGCGTCGCTGGCGATGACCGCTTGCAGCTGGACGGCGCACGACGTGCACGCCGACGGCATCGTCTGGCAGCTCGACAACGCGACGATCAATCCGGCCGGCAACTGGCAGCAGCTCGGCGTGCATGAGCTGTTGATCCAGTGGAGTGCCGTCGACGATACCGCGTATCTCGCCGGCACCGGCATGCGCACGGCCGCGCATCTTCCCGACTGGCAACGCATCGGCCGCGAGCCGTGGGCCCGCAACGTGATCCTCGGCCTGGCTGGCTACCAGGACGAACGGCGTGCGCGCACGCAGCTGTCGGCACTTGCCGATCAGGCGGTCGCGGTCGCACGCGCGCCGGTTCCGCTGCATGTCACCGGCTATTACTTCCCCGTCGAAATCGATCCGACCTGGCAGGACGCGCCGAAGCTCGCGGCGATCCTGAACCGGTTGCCGCGACCGCTGTGGGTGAGCGTGTACGACCAGAGCAACATCGGCGGGAAGGCGCTGGCCGACTGGCTCGTCACGTGGCTGCCCGCGGATGTCGGTGTGTTGTTTCAGGACGGTTGCGGCGTGTATGCGCGCGAACCGTATGTCGCGCGTACGTACGTCGATGACTTGGCCGCGCGACTGGGCAAGCGACGCGTGCGGCTGATCGCGGAGGCGTTCCGACCCGCGGAGCGTGGTGGGTTTCGCGCGGCCACTGCGGATGAGCTGGCCGCGCAATTGGCTGTTTATCGCGGGTATTCGGTGTATTTGTTCGACGGCCCGCATTATGTGTCGGATGCGCTTACGCGGGAGCTCGCGGGCCGCAAGGGGCGGCCGCGAGCGGTCGCGGCGGGCGGGGTTGGGCAGTGAGGGGGTGACTAGCGTGCCGGTGAGGCGGTGTCGTGTATCGCGCATTGCGCATTGCAGCGCGTCGCGAAACGGCGAAAAGTAATCTTCGTGGAGTTCCGTGGATGTGGGCTTTCGACACGGTGCGGCCTGTCAGATTTGCCTCTAACGGCCATTCAGCGTCAGGCGTGGCGCCGATAGCATTCGCGTCTGGTCGGATGCAGCCGGCTAGCCCTGCGACGTGCGACCGTCGCAGATCAGCCCAGGTTGAGAGCCTCTACAGGCGACCTCAGTGCTACCTGAGCCGTCCCTCGAACTCGCCGCTAGGCAGCAGTGGCCTGAACAAGACGCAGGCCCCATCCAGTTTGCAACGTACCGTCTTCGCTTTGCATGGGCGCGAACGCCGACAACAGTTCACTTTTGAACTGCGCGCGCGCCGCTTCCGACATCCGGTCGGCATCGTAGGTGTCCAGCACGTCCAACCACAGCTGCTCGGGTGTAGGCGTCCAGTCGATGTCGATGTCTTCAAAAGCCACATCAACAAAATCGCGTTTTAGCAGTTCTTGCCAACCGGCTTCACTGCGCGTGCGCGCGTCGCCGAGTCGCAACTCGGTGAGCCGAGCCTTCGCGATTGACTTGAAGATGTCCAAAAAGACTTCGCCGACCTTGCCGGTCAAAAAGCTCCGCCCCACGATAGCGGAAAAACTGCCGCCGTCACGTAATACTCGGCGAATCTCTCGGACCACTTGTTCGATATCGTCCATCAACATGAGAGCCATGTGCGACAGCACGTAGTCTACTGAACCGCTATCGAGCGACATTTCTTGTGCGCGCTCGTTGAGCAATCGTATTTCGTGCGGCAATATTCCCCGAGCCACGCTCAACTCGCCATCGCTCATGTCTATGCCAATCAGCTTCGTGGCTGCATGCCCCCTGTCGTTCAGAATTTGCAGCAATGGCCCATCGCCACATGCCAGGTCGAGGACAGTCCGCGACATCGCTTCATTCGGCACACGATTCGCCAGTGCGTGATAGGAGGAAGGGTATGCCGCCTGCGCAGATCGGGCAGGTCGATTACCATAGGCTCGACGCGTTGCTCCTGCCCGGCGGCGATGAAAATCTCTCAAATATATTTCTGCGTGCGAGGTCATTCTTGCGCCATCCGATTGTTCGCGAGTTGGGGCACTTGTGACGCTGGAGGCTGAACCCCCAGCGGATTGTCCACGAACCACACCGCGATGTCGAACGTATCAAAATGGCCGAATGCGGTCGGCAGACGCGTTGCAACGTGCGATGGTCTCGGATTGACCCTGAACGGCCCTTCAGATTTATCCAAAGCGGCCAATCGTTGTGACCTGCGGCGGGATTTTGTAGCCACGCTCGATGAGTATCTTGGCTTCGGCGCGACTGCGAAATCATTCCCGATTAAATCGCTTCTCCCGCAGCGTGCCGTTGGAATCTTCAACGGAGTCGTTCTGCCAAGGGCGGCAAGAACGGACACAGCGTGTACGATCCGGTCTTCAAGAAAACCATCCAAGGAGAGAGGAGTGAATCCGGAACAGGCCCGAACCGAAGAAACCCAGGCGATGGAGCGCATGGTGGCCGCCACGCTGCGCGTGCAGAGTACGTTCGCCTCGATGCAGAAGCAATTTCCGCCGCAAGGCAGCGGGGAGCCTTCGCCATTCGCGCTGCAAACCTTTGATGCCGCCCTGCAGGAACTTGAAGACGCACAGGCCGCGTTCGATGCGCTGCTGAACGATCTGATCGACGGTAACCGCTAAAGGCTACGCCCTTATTACTTGACGAGGGCGCTTACGCGAAGGGGAACGGGCCTTCGAAATGCCCCACGTAACACAAGTGGGAGACTGCTGACTGACCGCGACCTGTCCAGCGATGCAGCATGTATGCAGGTGGTTCGAGAAAAGAAGCGGGCTGCGCGTCCGCTTCAACGCGCAGCGCAATCTGGGTGGTCGTGCTCGGGCAGGTGAGTACCGGAACGCTCCCAAGACGCGTCTGCATTGACCGGTGGACGTGCCCGGCAAGAATGCGATCTACATTGCTATGCCGCGCAAGAACCCTGGCAAATGCATCCGCATTTCGCAACCCGTAGATGTCCAGATAAGGAATGCCGGTCATGAACGGTGGATGGTGCATGACGATAACCACGGTTCGACTGCGATGCTCGGTAAGTTCACTGTCGAGCCACGCCAAGGTTTCGGCGTCCAGTTCGCCGTGATGTAGTCCAGGAACGGAGGTGTCCAACGCCACGAGGCGTAGTTCGCCCACGTCTAGCGCGAACGAGAGTGCACCCTCGTTCGGAAGCCACGCGTGATCCGAGAACGCGGCTCGCAAATTGCCACGGTCGTCATGATTACCCGGCAGAACCACGAACGGTCGCCTCAACTCGACAAGCAATTCGCGAAGTTTTTGATACTCGTCTTCGGTGCCCTCGTCCGTAAGGTCGCCTGAGATGACAATCAGGTCTGGCTCAGGTCGAATGCGGTTCAGCGAATCGACGGCTGCCGAAAACATGACATTTGAATCCACAGCGTCTTGATATAGAACACCGTGAGGCCGGACATGAATATCCGAAAGTTGTGCGATGACCGTCATTCAGCGCTCCGTTGAATTTGACCTGCCGGTACATGGATCACGGAGATTTTGGGCTAGACAAAATTCGCCCATCGACGGAGCCTTTCTGTGGCAACGATCTTGCTCCATGCGCTTCCAATTGTGCGTCCGGGTGGCTGATTCGGGATGACAAGCAGGCGCTGGGTGGTGAAGCACGAAAGACCGCTTCTGGCCGTACTGCGCCCCACACCCGAGCGCGGCAACCGGCCCGGACACTGGCGTTCATGCACGACGCATAACCCGTCCCTGCGCAGTCATCCAGCGTTCTCCGAAGCGTCCGTGGGCGGGCTATGCGCCGTTGCTGCTGAAGTTCAGCAAAACGATGCCGGATATCGCAGCGATCAATCCAATCGCCTTAACGACGTTCATCGACTCTCCAAACCAGACGAAACCTATCACTACCGTCAGCACGACGCTGCTTCCAGCCCAGGCTGCGTATGCCAAACTCATTTCGATTCTCTTCGTCGCGACGGCCATCAGAATGACAGCTGCCACGTAGAACGTCACGGTCAGTACTGTCGGAAGCAGGCGAGTAAAGCCAACGGAGAGATTGAGGGCTGCAGTGCCGAGTGATTCAGCGGCGACGCTCGCAGCAAGAATGAGCCATGCGGCTTGGGTGGGGGACATGAACGTACCTCGCCAGCCCAACGTTTATACCGAACGTTAGAGCAAGCGTAAGAGGTAGCGGTACCCCGAGACTGAAAATATCGTCCCAAAACGAGGAACGGTTGTCAACGATGCTCAACGTGTCATCGTCGGACGCTTCATGGCTCCGGACTCAACCCGAGGCTGCCCCCGACGATCCGCAACGAAACAAAAAAGCCCCGCCACAACGGCGGGGCACGACGCCCAACGGCGCGTCGACGGACTCGGCGCGGAACCTACCCGCGCCATCGCCTTACGAGCAGGCTTTGCCGTGCGACGGGTGAAAGCCCTTCGCCTTCGCATCGGCTTCCGACATGTAGCTGCCGTGCTTGGTCTTGCCGTAATACTTGTCGGTCGAGCAGTGATAGACCTTCGTGCTGTCGTTGGCCCATACCTTGCCCGCGCCGCCGCCCGGCGCGGCTGCGGCGGCGGCGGCCGACGCGCTTTTCACCGGCGCGGCGCCGGACGCAGCACCGCCCGACGCAGCCGTCGCGGGCACTGCTGCCGATGCGCTGGCCGATGCGCTGCCCGCAGCAGCAGCCGACGCGCCATACCAGGCCTTCACGCCTTTGTGTCCTGCGCACGCGCCCTTCTTCGACGCGCCCGCATAGAACGAGCCGTCCTTGCACATGCCGGTCGTGCCAGCCGGCGCGCTGGCCGGCGCCTGCACCTGTGCGAACGCAGCGGCCGACAGGCCGAAGCTCGCGGCAAACGCGGCGATCAACATCGTCTTTTTCATCATCCTCTCCTGATTGCCTGTATCGCGAAATCGTCCCGGCCGTAGCCGGGCAAAGCCATGCTCAGCGCACCCAGCGGCACACGCGATGGTGGTGATGATCGAAATGGCACACGCGGTGCGAATGCGCTTCGGCGAGGGCCGGCACGAGCACGGCACATGCGAGTGCGCCGGCCGTCAAAATCTTCACGATGCGGTTCATGGAACGCTCCCGGATAGGTCAGCCGCCGATTCGGCTGATACCGGCTTAACGCCCGCCGACCCTACGCGGTGTACCGGTCAGGATGGAATTGACGATGTTTGACACCCACACATAACGACAACACGAAGCGAACGATCGACGCGACATATGCTTTCGATGGCGCACTCGTCCGCCATTCGACTGTCGCCACCCTGCGGCGACGAAGCGGAGCGTCGACCAATCCTTTGCGTGCGCACCGGCCGCGATGCAGGCAAGGGCGATACCGAGCGCGCGTTTCTTCATGGCGTTCCTGTCAGAGGCGTAACCCTGCATTTGTCTATACTTTTGCAGCCGCAACGCGCGCCGATGCGGTGGTTGCCGCCGGTGCAGCCGGTCGCGAGCACATCGCGTGGACGCCGGACTTACCCGAAGCACCGGCCCGCAAGCGGGCCGGCGCGGCATCGAACCCGGTACACTCCGCCCGGGCACCGGATGAACCCGGGACGAACCGCGGACGACCGCCGGCACGCGACGGCACGCGGCTGCCGTCTCTCGAACAGCAATGCCATGACCACACCGATCTATCAGGAAATCAAGGACTTCATCCTCGCGCGCATTCATTCGGGCGAGTGGGCGGAAGGCGACCAGGTGCCGTCGGAGAACGAGCTTGCGCGCGAATTCAACGTCGCGCGCATGACGGTCAACCGCGCGCTGCGCGAGCTGACGGCCGAGCAGGTGCTCACGCGCACACGCGGCTCCGGCACCTATGTCGCATCGCCGAAATACGAGTCGACGCTGGTCGCGATCCGCAGCATCTCGGACGAAGTCGCCGCGCGCGGCCATGCGTACCACGCGCAGGTGCTCGAAGTCGGCGCCGCCGTCGCCGATGCAGCGCTCGCCGATGAATTGCAGCTCGACACCGGCAGCCCGATTTTCCATTCGCGCGTGCTGCACTTCGAGAACGACACACCCGTGCAACTGGAAGAACGCTGGGTCAATCCGGCCTGCGCGCCCGAATACGCATTGCAGGACTTCACGGCGACGACGCCGAACCAGTACCTGACGCGCGTCGCGCCGCTGCAGCGGGTCGAATACCGGATCGAGGCCGCGCTGCCCGATGCGCAGACACGCCGCCATCTGACGATGGACGAACGCGAACCGTGCCTGCTGCTGCATCGGCGCACGTGGTCGCAGGGGATGGTCGCGTCGGTCGCGAATCTGTGGCATCCCGGCAGCCGCTATCGGTTCACCGGGCATTTCTGAGCACGCACGCGACCTCGCCGCGCGCTACCCCGTTTGCGCACTGCACAACAGGTTTGTTACGACGAACGCCGTCAGCGCATGCCAAATTTCCCGTGCAGCAGTATGCTGACGTCGTACGGCCGCGCACGCAGCATCGGGACATCCGTTTGGCCCGCACCTCGCCGCGCCGCCGTCGCGACCGCAATCATGCATTGCAAGGAGGGCTTCGTGATGGCTACCACGCATCAGCACTTCCACCTCGAGCTGCGGCACGCCACAGCGCCGACTTACTTCATCAGCTATCTGTTTCCCGCGTTGCTGTTCGCCTACGAGCTGTTGCGCGTCGGCCAGTGGATCCGCGATCACGGGATGCAATTCGGCGCGTTCAAGCAGATGGGTTACGAGTATCTGCTGATGCTGTTGTTCGTCGGGCTGCAGATCGTCGTCGAGGCGATCTTCCTGCTCGGCGCCGCGATGCGCCGCGACCATCGCGATTTCGAGCATCGGGTGCCGAACGTGGTGCTCGGGATCGGCTGCTCGATCGCGCTGCTCGCGATCGATCTCGCGATCCAGCTGGCGTTCTGAGCGTCGGCGGGCGCGGCTCGCCGCGTGCGTCGCAGCGGGCGCGCGCTTACGCGTGCGCGTCGTGCAGCAGCGTCGCGACGGCCGCGAGCACGTCGGCGGGACGCTCGCGGTGCGGGATGTGCCCGCATCGGTCGAGTAACAGCCACGACGACGGCCCCGCCACACGCGCGGCGATCCGCTTCGGATGCGCATCCGAGCCGTACTCGTCCTGCGCGCCGTGAATCGCAAGCGTCGCGCAGCGCACGTGCGGCAGTTCGTCGTCGAGCGTCCAGTCGCGGAACGCGGGCGACAGCCACGTGTCGACCCAGGCACGCAGCACCCACTCGGCCTTGTCGCCGTGATACCGGGCGAGGCGGTCGAGCTGCCCCGGTGCGTCGAATTGCCGGGCGGCGTCGCGAATGCCGTCCAGCGTGCGACCTTCCACGAATGCCTGCGCGGCGACCGTGATCAGCGCCCGGCAGCGTCGCGCATGCGCGGCCGCGCACGCAACCGCCATCCCGCCGCCCACGCTGTGCCCGAGCGCGACGAACGGGTCGACGCCGAACCCTTCCAGTACCGCGGCGAAGTCGTGCTCGGCCTCATCGCGCACGAACGTCGCGGCGAGTTGTCCTGGGTGACGGTCCGAACGGCCGAAGCCGAGCCGGTCGTATGCAATCACGTCGCGCGCAGCGGCACGCGCGAGCTGCGCGGGGAAGTCGCGCCAAAGCTCGACACAGCCGAGCGAATCGTGCAGCAGCACGATCGGTGCGGCGCACGCCTGCCCGGCTGGCTGCGCGCCGCGCCAGCGCTTAGCAAAGAGACGCCCGTACGGCGTCTCGATCCAGCTTTCGTCGATTACGATGTCGGTCATGGGTGCACGTGTGGGTGGTCAGTCGTCTGCATGATGGCGGCCGCACGCGCGGCGTCAAGCAAGCCGCCGGCGGCGGCGCGCTCATTCGGGCTGCGGATGCAGATACTCGATCTGCGATTCGTCGTAGAGCCGGTAGATCAGCGCCTGTATCGCGCGGATGTCCTCCGATTCGTCGAGCATCCGCATGCTCATGATGATCGGCGACACGAGGTTCGGATCGTCGAGCGGCTTGTAGCTGATGTCGTCGCGCTTGAGCCCGTACACGCTGTGCGGCACGACGGACACGCCCTCGCCCATCGCGACGAGGCCCAGCGCGATCTGCAGTTCGCGCGTCTCGTAGATGCGCCGCGGCTGCAGCGCACGGTCGTGGAACGCCGCGAGCACCTGATCCGCATAGCTCGGTCGCGGCGCCTTCGGGAAGATGATCAGCGTGTCGTTCACGAGGTCGTGCAGCGACAGCACCGGCTTCGCGCCGTCGAGCGCGTGACCGACCGGCAGCGCGACGATCATCCGTTCCTCGCGCAGCACGACGCGCCGCACGCTCGGATCTTCGTGGCGAATCCGCCCGAACCCGACGTCGATGCGCCCTTCCTTCAGCGCCTTGATCTGATCCATCGTCGACATTTCGTGCAGGCTCAGCTCGACGGCCGGATACTCGCTGCGAAAACGCCGGATGATTTTCGGCAGCATCCCGTACAGCGTCGAGCCGACGAAGCCGACCGACATGCTGCGCTCGATCTTGCCGACGCGCTTGGTCATCGATTCGAGTTCGGCCGTCTGCGCGAGCAGCTGCACCGCGTGCGAATAGAAGAAGCGCCCCGCGTCGGTCAGCTTCAGCGGCCGCGCGTTGCGCTCGAACAGCGACACGCCGAGCGCCTCCTCGAGCTGCTGGATCTGCCGGCTCAGCGGCGGCTGCGCGATGTGCAGCCGCTCGGCCGCGCGCGTGAAATTCCGCTCCTCGGCCACCGCGACGAAGTAGCGCAGATGTCTCAACTCCATGTTCGATTCCTCCCGGACGCGCGGCACCGTGCGCAGATGCCCGCGCTCGCCACGCCGTGAGCGCCCGCTCGCGATGCCGTCACGATACCTCAGCCGGCGCGGGCAATGGGCGCCGCCGCACAAAGCAAAACGGGAAGCCGCGCGGCTTCCCGTTCCATCACCGACACCGCGCCGCGACAGCGCAGCAGCGCGGCGGCCGCGTCATGCCTCGGTCGCGTACAGCGCGTCGCGCTGCGCGTCGCTGAGCGAATCGAGCGGCACGTCGGGCAACCGGTAGCAGATCATCGTGCCGTACAGCTCGGCGAGGCAGTTGCTGCCCGCGTCGAGCACGTAGCCGTCTTCGCCGTCCGGTGCCGGCGGATACACTTCGCGCCACGCATTGATCGCGGCTTCGATTCGCACGATGGAAACAGGTCCGGCCTTCCGCTCGGCGGGTGATGCGCTCATGGATTCCTCTGGGTTGCGCGTTCCGCCGGCCGTGCAGGCCGCGGCGGAACGATGAAAACGGCGGGCGCGGCCGGCCGCCGCCCGAGGCGCGCGCCGGATGCCGATCCGCGCGGCGCGCATCGCGCCGGCCGGGACGAGAGCCCGGTAGGGTCGGGAAATATAACCGGCTTTGACCCCGCGCAGCGGAAAGCCGACAAAAAAAACGGGAAGCACGTGCGGCTTCCCGTTTTCATCGCGGATCGCGGATCGCGGATCGCGGATCGCACACGGCACGGCCGCACCGGCGTCACGGCGTCACGGTGCCGCGGTGCCGCGGCCGGCGAAGGCGACGGCGAAATCAGCCGGCCGTCTCGCGGTTCTCGACGCGCGGCGCAGCGCCGCCGCGGTTCGCGGCGATCCACGGCGCAATTTCCATGTCCTCGTAGCGCACGAAGCGGCTCCGGTTCATGAGCCGGTAGCCGAGCCAGACGACGACGAACAGCGGGATGCCGACATAGGTGGCGGCCACGCCCGCCCAGTCGATGCGGTTCGCGAGAAACGCCTGATAGTCCTGCCCGAGCGCGATCACCATGCACAGCACGAACGCGAACAGCGGGCCGAACGGGAACCACTTCGACTGGTACGGCAGCTGCTCGATGCTGTAGCCCTGCGTCACGTAACCCTTGCGGAACCGGTAATGGCTGATCGCGATCCCGAGCCACGCGATGAAGCCCGTCATGCCCGACGTGTTCAGCAGCCACAGGTAGACGGTCTTGTCGCCGTACAGCGACGTGAAGAAGCACAGCGCGCCGACGGCGGTCGTCGCGTACAGCGCGTTGCGCGGCACGCCGCCCGGCGACAGCTTCGCGAACAGCTTCGGCGCGCGGCCTTCGGTCGCGAGGTTGTAGAGCATGCGCGTCGACGCATACATCCCCGAGTTGCCGGCCGACAGCACGGCCGTCAGGATCACCGCGTTCATCACGCCGGCCGCGAAAGCGAGGCCCGCATGACGGAACACGAGCGTAAACGGACTCACGCCGATGTCGGTCACGTCGCTCTTCAGCAGGTTCGGATCGGTGTACGGAATCAGCACGCCGATCACGAAGATCGCCAGCACGTAGAACAGCAGGATGCGCCAGAACACCTGGCGGACCGCACGCGGGATCGTCGTGCGCGGATGCTCCGATTCGCCGGCCGCGACGCCGATCAGCTCGGTGCCCTGGAACGAGAAGCCCGCGATCATCGCGACGCCCATCAGCGCCGGCAAGCCGCCGGCGAACGGCGCATCGCCGATCGTCAGGTTGCCCCAGCCGTTGGCCGGCGCGCCCTTCAGAATGCCGAAGATCATCAGCAGGCCGACGCCGATGAACGCGAGCACCGTGACGACCTTGATCAGCGCGAACCAGTATTCGGCCTCGCCAAAGCCGCGCACCGTCAGCGCGTTGAGCAGGAACATCACCGCGAGGAACGCGGCGCTCCACCACACGCCCGGCACGTCCGGGAACCAGTAGTGCATCACGAGCTGCGCGGCGACGAGTTCGACCGCGATCGTCACCGCCCAGTTGTACCAGTAGTTCCAGCCGAGCGCGAAGCCGA
Organism: Burkholderia sp. B10; assembly: GCF_004368385.1. Classification (NCBI taxonomy): domain Bacteria; kingdom Pseudomonadati; phylum Pseudomonadota; class Betaproteobacteria; order Burkholderiales; family Burkholderiaceae; genus Burkholderia; species Burkholderia sp. B10. The sequence goes on from NZ_PQMX01000023.1 coordinate 59,703, forward strand.
AACCTTCATCGACGTATTTCGCGCCGTAGGTCGCGAACGAGCCCGACACCGGCATGAACGCGGCCATTTCGCCGAGGCTCGTCATCAGGAAGTAGACCATCAGGCCGATCAGCATGTACGCGACCATCGCGCCGCCGGGGCCGGCCTGCGAGATCGACGCGCCGGACGCGACGAACAGGCCCGTGCCGATCGAGCCGCCGATGGCGATCATCGTCAGATGGCGCGCCTTGAGCGCGCGATGAAGCGTGGGAGGGTTCGCGGGCGAACCGGGTGGGTCGGAATTCGGGATTGCAGACATAAACGAGACGAACGTTGAGCGAGCCGGCATCCAGGGCCGGCGCATGCGGAATCGGGACGCGGTGTGCCGCCTGCGATACGGCCCCGATATGCGTTGCACGCCGCGCGGCTGCGGCGAAGCGCGGATTCTACCCGATTCGCCCGCGACGGCCCGGCCGCGGAACGCGCGGCGATTCCGGCGCGGCGGCGCAGCCGGCGCTTTGCACGCGGCGTGGCGGGCAATCCGCGGACGTGGTACGCCCCTATTTCACGATGGCGAAAATACTGGCTGAAAACGACATTTTGCCGCGGACATTCACAATAATCAGACGAAATAACCGATACTGAAAATTGATTTGAATCAACGTCATTCATACGACCAGGGTAATGATGCGTAACCGTTTTCAAATCGACAGTTGAGATGCATGTTTTGCCTCGCGCGGCGAGAATTCCGATTTCGCGAGATAATGCGATCCACTCCGAAATAATCAACGTGCGCAATCGTCGACGACGAAATGCCCGCACCCCCACCCCTCCAGGATGAAGCTACGCCCGCTGCTTGTCGCATTGCGCCGCTATACCCCGTCGGTCGTGTCCCGCATTCTGTCGCCCCGGGGCGTACTGGTCGCAGGTATCGCGCTACTGGTATTCAGCTGGGGATTGTCGGCATCGCTTTTGATCGAGGCACGTCGCGACGCATACGACCACGCGGTCGAAAATGCGCGCAACCTGCTGCTTCTGATCGAGCGCGATATTTCGCGCAATATCGAGTTGTATGATCTATCGCTGCAAAACGTCGTGGACGGGCTCGCCGATCCCGAATTGGCGGCATTGCCGGCCACCCAGCGTCATCGGATGCTGTTCGACCGCGCGGCAAACGGCGCGTATCTCGGCGCCATTTTCGTGATGGATACGCGCGGCAATATCGTGATCGATTCGGGCGTCTCGCCGCCGCGGCAAGGCAATTTTTCCGATCGCGATTATTTCACCGTCCATCGCGACGGGCTCGCGCAGGGGCTTTACATCAGCCGCCCGTATGCGTCGCGGCTGCGCAGCGGCGCGCTGACGATCGCACTGAGCCGCCGGATCACGTTGCCCGACGGGTCGTTCGGCGGGATCGTCGTCGGCACGCTCAGCGTCGATTATTTCCGCGCGCTGCTCGACGGTCTCGCGGTCGGCACGCACGGCAGCGCGGCGATCATCGAGGACAACGGCGCGCTCGTGTCGCGCCTGCCGTACGACGCGCGCATGGTGGGGCTGAACCTGCGCGACGCGCAGCTGTTCATCGAAGCGCGACGCAACCGCGAAGGCGCGATCGTCGGCGTCGGCGTGATCGACGACGTGCGGCGCATCTATGTGTACAAGCACCTCGCGAACCTGCCGCTGACCGTCGACGTCGCGCCCGCCGAGACCGACATCTATGCATCGTGGCGGCACCGCACGATCTGGACGGCCGTGCTGATGGGCCTGTTCACCGCGTTCATCGCGGGCGGCTCGCTCGCGCTGTCGCGCGAGCTCAAGCGCCGGCAGATCGCCGAGTCGAAGCTGTACCGGCTCGCGCACACCGATTCGCTGACCGGCGTCGAGAATCGCGGCACCTTCGACACGGTGCTCACGAAGGAAGCCCAGCGCGCGTCGCGCAGCGGGCGCCCGCTGTCGGTGCTGTTCGTCGACGTCGATCACTTCAAGGCCTTCAACGATCATTACGGCCACCTCGCCGGCGACGACGTGCTGCGTCGCGTCGCGCAAACCGCGTCGCGCTGCCTGCGCCGCAACAGCGACCACGTCGCGCGCTACGGCGGCGAGGAATTCGTCGTCACGCTGCCCGACACCGATGCGCGCGGCGCGGCGACCGTCGCCGACGCGATCCGGCGCTCGATCGCCGCGCTCGACATCGCGCACGAGCGCAGCCCGTACGGGCACCTGACGGTGAGCATCGGCGTCGCGACCTCCGTCGGCGGCCGCGTGAGCGCAGCGACGCTGCTGCGGCTGGCCGACGAAGCGCTGTACCGCGCGAAATCGGGCGGCCGCAATCGCGTGTCGGACGCCGAGACGAGCGCGGCCGACGCGTGACGCCGCGGCCGGCCGCCGTGCCGCGCCACGTCCCCGTGGACAGGCCGGCCGCGTTCGGCTAGCGTAACGCCAGCTGCGCGAGCGGCCCGCGCCGGCCCGCGCAGGCCGATCCGCCTTTCCGGCCCTCCTCGCTTCGTCATGACCGCCCCGCTTCCCGCCCCACTTCCGTCGCTCCTGCGCCAAGCGCTCCGTCCACTGCTCGACCCGTACCGCCGCTACCGGCATGCGAAGCTCATCCACGCGGCGCGCGTCGCGCTCGCGGTGCTCGTGTCGATCGCGTTGTCCACGGGGCTGCAGGTGCCGCACGGCGAATGGTCGACGATCACCGTGCTGATCGTCGTCGGCGGGCTGCAGCACCACGGCAACATCCGCAAGAAGGCGGCCGAGCGCGCGCTCGGCACGTCGATCGGCGCGCTCGCCGGGCTCGGCCTGATCGTGCTCCATTCGATGCTGCATGCGCCGGTCGCGATCTACCTGCTGATGGCGCTCGCGTGCGGCGTATGCGCCTACCACGCGATCGGCAAGGCCGGCTACATCGCGCTGCTGTCGGCGATCACGCTGGTGATCGTCGCGGGGCACGGCGACAACGAGATCGCCGACGGCCTGTGGCGCGCAGTGAACGTCCTCGCCGGCATCGCGATCGCGCTGGCGTTCTCGTTCGCGCTGCCGCTCTATGCGACCTACTCGTGGCGCTACAAGCTCGCCGACGCGCTGCGCGCGTGCGCGGCCGTCCATGCGCGGATCGCCGGCGACCGCCACGTGAGCGACGACGCGCATCTGAAGGAAATGGCCGCGCTCAGCGCGCTGCTGGTGCAGTTGCGTTCGCTGATGCCGTCGGTGTCGAAGGAACGCGACATCCCGGTCGCGCAGCTCGAGGCGATCCAGCGCGGCCTGCGGCTCTGCATCGGCTACCTCGAGATCCTGTCGAGCGCCGTACCGGCCGGCGACGACCGCGCCGTCCACGAGTACATGCTGCGCGACATGAAGCCGGTGAACCGGCGCATCCGCGACACGCTGATCGGCGCGAGCCGCGCGCTCAAGTTCGGCAGGCCGAGCCGGCTCGTGCCGCGCCGCCGCCCGGTGGACGGCGCTCACGACGCGCCGCCGCCGCAGCTGTCGGGCTACGTGTCGATCAGCGCGAAGCTGGCCGGCGAAGTGAACGTGTTGCGCGAGAAACTGCTCGATACCGCGCAGGCGTGGAACATTTGAGCGTCGGCGGCCCGTACGTCGACTTCGGCACGACACCTTTCACATTGCTTTCGATGCGCTGCGCGGGCGAGCGGCCGGCTTCGGTCGTTTTTGCCGGTCGGCCCGCGTAAACGGGGCCAGTCGCGCTCGCGCCTTCCAGTTGGCTCCGACCGTCATGCGCGGCCGCGTCACGGCGGATTTTCCGGGCGGTCGAACGGGCGCGGCGCCTGTCGCGGCGGGGCTGACGATGCATTGGCGCGAAAATCAGGTCTTGCCCCAACTTCCCGGACAGCCGATACTCGCGTATTCCGCGAAATACGATCCACCGGCTTCAATCCACGGTAATTCCTATGAGCACGATTCTCGAAAGCCTCCCGACCGGCCAGAAGGTCGGTATCGCCTTCTCCGGCGGCCTGGACACCAGCGCCGCGCTGCACTGGATGAAACTGAAGGGCGCCGTCCCGTACGCATACACGGCGAACCTCGGCCAGCCCGACGAAGACGATTACGATGCGATCCCGAAGCGCGCGATCGAATACGGCGCAGCCGGCGCCCGTCTGATCGACTGCCGCGCCCAGCTCGTCGCCGAAGGCATCGCGGCGCTGCAAAGCGGCGCGTTCCACATCACGACGGCCGGCGTCACCTACTTCAACACGACGCCGATCGGCCGCGCGGTCACGGGCACGATGCTGGTCGCCGCGATGAAGGAAGATGGCGTCAACATCTGGGGCGACGGCAGCACGTACAAGGGCAACGACATCGAGCGTTTCTACCGCTACGGCCTGCTCGTCAACCCCGATCTGAAGATCTACAAGCCGTGGCTCGACCAGACGTTCATCGACGAGCTCGGCGGCCGCGCCGAAATGTCCGAGTTCATGAACCAGGCGGGCTTCGCGTACAAGATGTCGGCCGAGAAGGCCTATTCGACCGACTCGAACCTGCTCGGCGCGACGCACGAAGCGAAGGATCTGGAAAGCCTCGAGAGCGGCATCAAGATCGTGAACCCGATCATGGGCGTCGCGTTCTGGCGCGACGACGTGAAGATCGCCGCCGAAGAAGTGACGGTGCGCTTCGAAGCCGGCCAGCCGGTTGCGCTGAACGGCGTCGAGTTCAAGGATCAGGTCGAGCTGCTGCTGGAAGCGAACCGCATCGGCGGCCGCCATGGGCTCGGCATGAGCGACCAGATCGAGAACCGGATCATCGAGGCGAAGAGCCGCGGCATCTACGAGGCTCCGGGGCTCGCGCTGCTGTACATCGCGTACGAGCGTCTCGTCACCGGCATCCACAACGAAGACACGATCGAGCAGTACCGCGAGAACGGCCGCCGTCTCGGCCGCCTGCTGTATCAAGGCCGCTGGTTCGACCCGCAGGCGATCATGCTGCGCGAAACCGCGCAACGCTGGGTCGCGCGCGCGATCACCGGCGAAGTGAAGATCGAACTGCGCCGCGGCAACGACTACTCGATCCTGAGCACGAAGTCGCCGAACCTCACGTATCAGCCGGAACGCCTGTCGATGGAGAAGGTTGCGTCGACGTTCTCGCCGCGCGACCGGATCGGCCAGCTGACGATGCGCAACCTCGACATCACCGATACGCGCGACAAACTGCGCGTTTATGCGCAAGTCGGTCTGCTGACGCCGGGTGAATCGTCGGCGCTGCCGCAGATCAAGAGCGACAGCGGCGAGTAAGCCGGTCGTTGTTGTGGGCTGCCGGGCGGCGGGAAGCCGGCCGGCAGCTTGTGGTTTCCTTCTTCCCTTTCTTCCCCTTCATTGGCGTCCGTTGCAGACGCTGTCCCATCGGCCGGCAAAGCGATCGCTTTCCTGCGCACCCCGCTGCAGTCGTTTCGGCTCGGACGCGGCAACTGCGCGGTCGTGCCGATCAGCCCGAACCCGGCCGCTGCGCCGCCGAGATTGAAGACCTCGACACCGTCGCAGGCTCATCGCCTGCACCCCCCGCCTCATAGCGAGAAGAAATCGACCTTGAGCCGCGGCACGTAGTTCGACATGTCGGTGTAGTACTGGATCACCTGGTCATGAAACTGATCGAACGCGTGCTTCACGTCGTGCATGTGGTTGATCGCGACGTGCGCGGCGTCGGCCGACACGTCGGTTGTGTGCGCAAGCGCCTGCTCCAGCAGGCCCGCATGGCCCGCGCCGACGTCGATGCGCATATGGCGCATCAGGCCGTCGAACACGTCCGCATCGAGCACGGCGGCGCGCGCGATCTCGCGCCACGCGCCGCGCGCGCCGGCCTCGTCCTCGGGGCTCGCCTCGATCAGTTTCAGGCAGCACAGGTAACCGAGCGACGACGCGCGGCCGACCTCGCACAGCATGTTCACGAGCGACAGCGTGCCGATCACCGGATGCGCGTCGCGGATCTGCTCGCGCGGAATGCCCAGCTTCTCGACCGACGCAGCGATCAGCCTGTGATGCGCGTACTCGTCGGCCAGGTAGCCGCACAGCAGCTCGGCCGTCGCCTGGTCGCGGCAATGCGCGATCGCAGCGCCGACGTGACGCGGCGCGAGCCGGACGAAGTGGTAGGTCTCGAGCAGCAGCCCGGCGATCAGGTCGCGGCTTGCCTCGCCCCGCTCGAGCATGCCGAACAACCGGTGATAGCCGATCTGCGCGCGCCACATCCGCGTGCTGCGCTCGACCCGCTCGAGAAAATCCGCCACGGCGATCGTGGCGGCCGGCTGTTCGCGGCGCAGCAGGCCCAGTTCGTCCAGTTGCCCGACGATCGTCCGCACGCTGCCGATCGACACGTCCGAACGCTGCGCGATGTCATCGAGCGTATGTCGCCCGTCCAGGTAGCGCTTCATGCGCAGGAACGCGTCGCGGCTGCCCTGCACCTGCTCGAGCTCGAAACGCTCGTCGCCTACGATCATCGCCAGCCGCTCGCCGGCCAGCGCCACGAGCGTGCAATGCCGCAGCCTCGGCCGCACGCAGATTTCCGTCATCTCGCCCATGTCTTCGTCTCCGGTTGTTCGACCATCGTCCGATGCATTTTTCGAAACGATCGACGCATGCGCTGATTAAGAGAAAATAATCGCACGGGCGATTAAATCAATCTTGTATTGCGCAAACGTTGTACTAGATTATCTCCATGATTCCGCCAATTCAAGAAATCAGCGGACGTTTAAAATAAAGTTAGTTTTTACAAGAATATAAATAGGGGCCCCTTCCTTGGAATCATCCCAACCCATTTGAAGATCGGAGATGCCGCCGCTCCGGTGCCGCCTGGCCGCGGCACGGCTGCGTGCCGCGCTAATGGCGGCGGGGCGCTTGCGCCCGTTCTCATCGTCGGAGGTTGCTATGAGTGAACCGCTTACTGTCATCGTGCCACGAGGCACCAAGGTCGCCGTCAAGGAAGTCGACGCTTTGCAGACGGTCGACCCGCGCGCCGGCGCCGATCGTCACGCGCTGATCGTCGGCGGGGCCGATCTCAAGATTGCGATTGCAAAACATGCGGACGGTCAGCCGCTTTCGGCACGGGCCGCGTTCATGACCATGTGCGGATGAATATCAGTTAAGGAATCGTCCGCACGACGGATGAAAAGGAATATATCCGATATTCACATTGCATTCCGGATTTCACTGTAAATCATCCAGCCCGATTATTCGAATCAGGCCGGAGCTCCTTTAATTTTCAAAACGGTGATCGATATGGCAAATACCCATCAGCCCACGGTTCATGAAGTGAAGAACGCCGAACCGGCCAAGAACGTGTTCGACGGCCACAAGGTGGATCTCTACATCAATACGGGCACGCTCGGCGGCAAGCACTACCTTGTCACCGTCAACAAGCCCGATGGCACGCCGACGCTGATCGCGATCCACCTGTAATCGCCGCGGCACCGATTCAGCCAGTTGCGGGGCGAGCCGCGCGCCCGCCCCGTGCGCCCACTTCGGGAGTCTCATCATGGAACAGATCGAATCGCCCGCATCCCGTCCGCGGCTGGTGACGCCGGTGACGCTGGGGCACGTCGACGCGCTGCCCGACGGCCCGCACGCCGCCGCCGCGCTGGCCCGCACGCTCGACCAGTTCGACGGCCGCCGCGATCTCGACGAGATCGCGCGCGACGAGCCCGCGTTGCCGCGCGCGCTGCTCGACGAGCTGGTCGGCACGCTGGACGAGGCCGGCCTGATCGACGACGACGCGCCGGTCGCGAGTCGCGCGGGCGCGGAAGTGATCCTCGAGATCGAGGATCTCGTCGAGCAGTACTGCGAGGAGACGCTCTACCGCAACCCGTTCTGGCGCGCATGCCTCGACACGCGCTCGCCGGGCGACCTGCCCGAGCGGCTCGCGATCGGCATGGTGATCGAGAACTGGCACTTCCTGTTCCGCGAAAGCTATTTCGATGCGCCCGTGCTGTCCTACGTGCCGAGCACGCCGGTGCGACTGACGCTCAACCGCTTCTTCTCCGAAGAGTACGGACACGACGAGATCCTGCTGCGCGCGCTGAACTTCGCGGGGCTGAGCCGCGCCGACATGCTCGACGCGATCCCGCTGCCCGAGACGATGGGGCTGTGCAATGCGCTCGCGTACTGGTCGCACAGCGATCCGCTGTTCTTCTTCACGACGCTCGGCTTGCTCGAAGGCCAGGGCATGCAGCACGACAGCTTCATCCAGGCGTGCGAGCGCGCGCAACTGCCCGACGGGCTCGTCGGCCCGCTCAAGACGCACGCAACCATCAACCTCAACGCGGCGCACGGCAGCCTGACACGCGCGATCTTTCACGACGTGCCGGTGCTCGATGCCGCCACCGTCGCACGCATGAAGGCCCAGTTGCGGCTGTTCGTCGAGCTCTACGACGACTTCTACACGGCCGTCTGGCACTACTACACATCCGACGCGCCGCTGCTGCGGCGCGTGTCCGACCTGTGAGGCAACCACCATGGACAGCTCGCTCGCAGCTCCCGCGATGCCGAAATTCCGCGGCATCGTGACCTCGCAGCTCACGGATAGCGGCGCCGTGCTGAGCGCCGGCGGCCGGCAATGCGCGTTCCGCTTCGCGCCCGACGAGGCGACCGACGTCGCGCGCCTGATCGGCGATTTGCACGCGGGCGGCATGACGCCCGAGGAACTGGCCGCGCGCTCGCCCCGCATCGCCGACAAGATCCCGCCGCTGCTCGCCGATTTCAACGTGCTGCGCCTGCTGATCGAATCCGATCCGCGCCGCGCCGCGGTGGCGACCAGCGGCGCGCAGCTCTACCGCGACATCCGCCGCATCGCGGAGCGCACCGCCGCGCGCAGCGCACGCTCGGCATTCCTGCGCGCGCTGGTCGAACAACGCGCGACGCGCCGCCAGCTGATCGGCTATACGCTCGAGTATTACTGGATCGTGCGCGCGGCGCCGGGGCTGATCGGGCCCGCGCTCGGCTGGGCCGCCAGTCCCGCGGAGCGCACGCTGCTGCAGGACTTCCTGAAATCGGAGCTCGGCCACGACCGGTTTCTCGAGGCGTCGCTGAAGGCCGTGGGGCTCGCCGAGGCGCAGATCGAGCAGCACCAGCCGCTGCCCGCGACGTTCTCGCTCGCGGCCGCGCTCGGCGTGCACGCGCGCCAGCATCCGCTGTCGTTCAAGGCGAGCCTGTTTCTGTTCGAGCGCGCGCAGCCTGCATTCATCGACGCGTTCGACGCGCGCTGCGTCGCGCTCGGCATGCCCGAGGCGTTCTACCGGCCGCTGCGCGCACACGCGGACCTGAACGACACGTACCGGCACGAGGACATCTCGCGGCAGTTGATGGCGCTCGACACCGCGATCGATCCCGAAGCCTGCACGGTCACGAAACGCAACGTCTCGCTGATGGTCGAGACGCTGGTGCGCCAGGAGGACACCATCCTCGCCTACTACGCCGACGACAGCGCGCCGCTGCCGCGCATCTTCCACTGAGGGTCGCCATGGAACTCTGGACATTTCAGCGTTATCAGTCGCCGCGCCTCGTCGTCGACGCGATCCACCACGAGCCCGGCTCGGCGCTCGTCAGCATGCGCGCGGGCGCGCACGAATACCGGCTGGCGTTCGACGCCAGCGACGCCGCGGACCAGATCGCCGCGCAACTCCACAGCCTGACCGACACGGCGTCGCCGCTGTGGTGGACGCTGCGCGAAAGCGAACCCGACTCTGGCTGGCACGCGCTCGGCACGTTTCTCGACACGCATTCGCTGATCGGCGAGGCCGACGACACGGCCGCCGATGCGCTTGCCGCGCAGGCCGCGCGGATCGACTCGTGCATCGCGCAGACGGTCGCGGCCAGCCTCGCCACGCTCGACGCCGCGCGGCGCGACGCGGTCGCGCGCGATGCCGCGACGCTCCGGCTGCACCTCGATCGACCCGCCTCCGCGCGCACGCTGTTCGACGCGCACGACGATCCGTTCGACGCGCAGGTCGAACCCAACTTCCATCTCGCGCTGCTGCGCATCGAGTTCGAATACTTCCGCCGCGCCGCGCCGCTCACGCTGGCAGCCGTCGCGCTGATGCTCGATGCGTTCTCCGGCGCGCCGCGCGCCAGCGCCGCGGACGACGCCCGGTTCGACACGGCCGGGCTGTACGACGAGCACGACCTGATGTCGCATCTGTGGCTGGTCGCGTCGAGCCTCGTCGCCGCGAGCGGTGAAGACGCGCAGCGGCTGCCGTGCGCGGACGTGCCGGCCGTGTCGCTGTCGAACGGGCTCGAGTTCATGCGACAGACCGAGCTGATCACGCGCGAAACGCTGAACCTCTGGGGCGAGAATCCGTACGTGAGCGCGGTGGACGCGCTGAACGGCGGCTATTCGCCGCTCGTCGCCGGCCCGTTCATCGAGCAGTACCACGTGACGCGGCGCTTCGTGGAAATCATCGCGCCGCTGCTGAGCATGCGGCTCAGCATTCCGCTGCGCACGATGATGCTCCGCTACTACGGCGAGGAATACGGCCACGAGGCGCTCGAAAGCACGACCTGCGAAGCGCTCGGCGTCGCACCGCGCATGCTCGCGCAGATCGTGCCGCTGCCGCTGCACTTCGCGTTCGTCGACGCGCTCACGCTCCTCGCCGATGTCGACCCGGTGTCGTCGTTCGCCGCGATCATGGTCGTCGAGGGCATCTTCGGCGAGCCGCCGAAGATGTCGCTGCGCCTGATGGCGGCGGTCAAGGACAACGACGCGTTCCACAGCGTGTCCGGCGACCACGAGGAACTGAACGAATCGCTGAACCACAACAGCATCTCGCGCGACACGTTCGAGCAGATCGCCGCGATCGATCCCGTGCGCCAGACGATCGCGATGCGCCGCATCCTGTTCCTGCTCGAACTGAACCACCGCGCGTGGAGCGGCATCGCCGGCTTTTACGGCGCGCAGCCGACGCTCGCGCTGCACGGCCCGTACGGCCGGCTGCTCGACCCGCGCGGCTGACGGCGCCGCGCCAGCTCACACGCACGAGGAGAAGCCCGTGGACGAACGCTACGACTACATCGTCATCGGTTCCGGCTCGGCGGGCAGCATCGTCGCCGGGCGGCTCGCCGACAACCCGTCGATCAAGGTGCTCCTGCTCGAGGCCGGGCCGCTCGCGTCGCATTTCCCGCCGATCCGCGACCCGAACCAGATCAACTGCCTGTACCGCATCGGCGCGATTCACTGGGGTTACAAAAGCGTGCCGCAGACGCGCATGAACGATCGCGTGATGGACGTCTGGCGGGCGAAGGTGACGGGCGGCTGCACCGCGCACAACGACATGGTCTACGTGCGCGGCGCGCCTGCCGACTTCGATCAGTGGGCGAGCCGGTACGGCTGCGACGGCTGGCGCTACCAGGACGTCGCGCCGCACTTCGAGCAGGTCGAACGCATGCTGCAACCGACCACCACGACGCGCAACGCGTTCGGCGAGGCGTTCGTGAGCGCGAGCGAGCAGCTCGGCCACCGCTACAACCCGAACTACAACGACGGGCGGCCGATGGCCGGCGTGTCGCCGCTACGCTCGACCATCGACACGCGCTTCCAGCGCGTGACGAGCTACCAGCGCTACGTCGAGCCGCTGCTCGCGCGGCAGTCGAATCTGACGCTCGCCGCCGAATCGCTCGTCGAACGGATCGAGTTCAACGGCACGCGGCGCGCGGCCGCGGTGCACTACGTCCGCGGCGGCGCGCGCGTACGTGCGATCGCCGACCGGGAAATCCTGCTGTGCGCGGGCGCGATCAACTCGCCGCAGATCCTGATGCGCTCGGGCGTCGGCGACGCCGCGCAATTGCGGCAACTCGGCATCCCCGTGCAGATGGACCTGCCGGGCGTGGGCGCCAACCTGATGGACGCGTTGATCTTCCAGGGCATCTGGACGTCGCGGCAGCCGATCCTCGACCAGCCCGTCAACGAGGGCTACGCGATCGTCTGGGCGAACGCGAATGCCGACGGCCAGCCGGCCAATGCAGCCGAGATGATGCGCGGACGCTATACGTGCGGCCAGTCCGAGGAGGAACTGCGCAGTTTCTATTCGGTGACGGGCGACATGATGCGGCTACAAAGCCGGGGCCGCGTCGCGCTGCGCTCGGCCGATCCGACCGCCGCGCCGCTGATCGACATGAACTTCCTGTCGGCGCCGGGCGACTTCGAGCAATGCGTGCAGGGCTTCGAGCTGATGCGCTCGCTCGGCAACGCGCCCGGGCTGTCGGCCTGGCGCGGCGAGGAGCAGACGCCCGGCCCGTCGGTGCGCACGCCCGCCGAGATCCGCAACTGGATCCTGAGCAATGCGGGCTCGCTCAGCCATCCGGTCGGCACGTGCAGGATGGGCACCGGCAACGATGCTGTGGTCGATCCGCAGTTGCGCGTTCACGGGGTCGAGGCGCTGCGGGTCATCGATGTGTCGATCATGCCGCGCATCACGTCCGGGCATACGCAGGGGCCGGCGTTGATGATCGGGGAGAAAGGGGCTGCGTTGGTGTTGGGGGGTGGGTGATGGCGTGCGTGGATCGATACGCATGCGTTTGCGCGGGTTATGGTTCTTGGAATGTGCCGCGTCAAGAAAATATCCGCTTAGCTTGTTTTCGAGGCTGGACGTATCGAAGCCAACGCTGTTTGTGGCAACGACCGGAGCGCGTCAAGTGCGTCAATGAAGTCTGATCATCCTTGGTAATCCTCAAACTCCCACGCGGAAATGGATCATTCACGTATCGGCTTTAGCCACAGCCCTGTGAGTTGTTCATTTGTCAGTGACGCACCTGCGTTGGCTGCGAATTCCACGATGACATCTGCCGTATCACCGACGCCGGTATATAACCACCCAGACTCGCGGTGGAAATGTGTCTGCCATTCCGTGCCTCCAGGTAAGTCGACCGCAGCTCCGGGCACGAGAACGGAAATATCCGCGAGGAACAATCGGCCTGGACAAGTATTTGGAGGGACCATAACTCGATCTGTCCATCGCGTGTGTGGAAACAAGCCCCACGGAAATAGTATTTCGCCGGTTTCTACGGATACCTCCAATTGAAGCGTACCAATCGAAATAGATCCAGTTCGGGAGCCCGAACTCGGCTGTTTAATTCATTTTCCCTCGGAACGAAGTCGAACGAGTACTCAGCTTGGCAGTACACCAGCTGCCCGGCGAGTACGGGGCCAGATTTCCATGTAAATCTCATTTCGGGCCGCTTTTAAAAAGGAAATGGATAACCGTCTTGGCACTTGGATTCACAACAATTCATATGTGCCTGCCGTACCGTTCATAGTTCCTGGTGAATCCCAGAGGGGTGCCCCGGCACTCCGCCTGGGTCAGGGACTGGCGTAGTCGAGTCCATAATGCTCTGCATCAGAAGCCGCGCATCCCCGTAGAGACGAACCGATGTCCCGCCGCCGCTCACCTCACCAACGCGATTCTGCACCGTTTTCGACCACCGCAATCTGTTGGAGGGCAAGGTCCGAATAACTTGAGATCGACGTCGGCGCAAGCGAGCCGAACAAACCGACTACAATCCCCCCATCCCCGCCGCTGCGCCAACCCTGCCGGAGCCGCCATGTTCGACCTGACCACGCTGACCACCTTCACCGCCGTCGTCCTGGGTCTGTTCCTGATCCCCGGCCCCGCCGTACTGCTCGTCCTCAGCCGCACCGTACAGGGCGGCCGCAAGACCGGCATCCTGACCGGCCTCGGCGTCGCCAGCGGCGACTTCGTGCATACGCTGTTCGCGGCCGTCGGTTTGTCGGCGCTGCTGATGACGTCCGCGCTCGCGTTCAACGTCGTGAAGTGGGTCGGCGCCGCCTACCTGATCTACCTCGGCGTGCGTGCGCTGATCGAGAAGCCGTCCGACCCGTCGCTGCCGAAGCTGTCGCCCGTCACGCCGCTGAAGGCGTATCTGCAGGCCATCCCCGCCGAAGTGCTGAACCCGAAAACCGCACTGTTCTTCCTCGCGTTCATGCCGCAGTTCGTGCATCCGGAACGCGGCTCGACGTTCGTGCAATTCGCCGTGCTCGGCCTGATCTTCGTCGCGCTCAGTTCGCTGTACACGACGCTGATCGCCTGCTCGGTCCGTCCGCTCGGCCGGCTCGTGAAGCGGCTCGCGTGGCTGACGCGTTGGCAAGGCAAGATCATCGGCTCGATCTTCATCGCGCTCGGCCTGCGCGTCGCGGCTCAGCAGCGTTGACGCATGCGCTCCGCATGATGTCCGACACGGCACCCGCCCGCGAAATCCTCTACACCGACCCGCGCCTCGTCGCGGTCTACGACCTGTTCAACGCGGGCGATCACGACTTCGCGTTCTGCGCATCGCGCATCGGCACCGTTCAGCAGCGCATCCTCGATCTCGGCTGCGGCACCGGCCGGTTCGCACGCCGGCTCGCTGCGGCCGGGCACGACGTCGTCGCGATCGATCCGGCCGCCGCGATGATCGAGCATGCACGGCAGCAACCCGGTGCATCCGCGGTGCGCTGGGCCGTCAGCGATCTCGCCGGCCTGTCGCCCGACGCGCGCTTCGATACGGTCGTGATGACCGGCCACGCATTCCAGTGCCTGCTGACCGACGCCGCGATCGACGCCACGCTGCACGGCGTGCGGCGTCTGCTGAACGAGGGCGGACGCTTCATGTTCGAGACACGCAATCCACGTGTCGAACCGTGGCGCAGATGGGTACCGTCCGCGCCCGCATCGCACGTCGAATCGCCCGATTTCGGCCGCGTCGAACTGCATCGCGCGGTCACCGCAATCGACGGCCCGGTCGTGTCGTTCGACACATACTACCGTTTCTGCCGCGACGATATACAGCTGCAAAATACGAGCCGATTGCGCTTCATCGCCCAACCCGATCTGCAAGCACGCGTGACGGCAGCCGGCTTCTCGGCGACGCAATGGTGCGGCGACTGGCAAGGCGCGCCATTCGACGACGCGACGAGCGCCGAGATCATCGCGATCTGCCGCGCGTGAGCGCACGGATTCGCACCGCCCACCACGACATCCCGCTGCGCAGCATTCGCTGAAAACGCACGCGATGCGCCGGCGCACCATAAGCAACAAACGATTCGTTCTAAAGCCCGCAGCGCCCGTGCTCCTATAATCGGCCGACCATCACAACAACGTACGGAGCACCCATGACCGATCAGGCCTCTTCGAACTGGCGCCTTGAAACCATCGCCGTGCACGGCGGCTATCGCCCCGACCCGACCACGCGCGCCGTGGCCGTGCCGATCTATCAGACGGTCGCGTACGCATTCGACGACACGCAGCACGGCGCCGACCTGTTCGACCTGAAGGTGCAGGGCAACATCTACACGCGCATCATGAATCCGACGACGGACGTGCTCGAGCAGCGCATCGCAGCACTCGAGGGCGGCGTCGGCGCGCTCGCGCTCGCGTCGGGCCAGGCGGCCGTCACCTATTCGATCCAGACGATCGCGGAAGCCGGCGACAACATCGTGTCCGCGAGTTCGCTGTACGGCGGCACCTACAACCTGTTCGCGCACACGCTGCCGCAATACGGGATCACGACGCGCTTCGCCGACCCGCGCGATCCGGCGTCGTTCGACGCGCTGATCGACGCGCGCACGAAGGCGATCTTCGCGGAATCGGTGGGCAATCCGCTCGGCAACGTGACCGACATCGCCGCGCTCGCCGACATCGCCCATCGCCACGGCATTCCGCTGATCGTCGACAACACGGTGCCGTCGCCGTACCTGCTGCGTCCGTTCGAGCACGGCGCGGACATCGTCGTGCACTCGCTGACGAAGTATCTCGGCGGCCACGGCACGAGCCTCGGCGGCGCGATCGTCGACTCTGGCAAGTTCCCGTGGGCGCAACATGCAGACCGCTTCAAGCGGCTCAACGAACCCGACGTCAGCTATCACGGCGTCGTGTACACGGAAGCGTTCGGCGCGGCCGCGTATATCGGCCGCGCGCGCGTCGTGCCGCTGCGCAACATGGGCGCGGCGATCTCGCCGTTCAACGCGTTCCAGATCCTGCAGGGCATCGAGACGCTCGCGCTGCGCATCGAACGGATCAGCGACAACGCGCTGAAGGTCGCCCAGCATCTCGCGCGCCACGAAAACGTCGAATGGGTGAACTACGCGGGGCTGCCCGATCACCCCGATCATCCGCTCGTCGCGCGCTATCTGTCCGGCCGTGCGCCCGGCATCCTGACGTTCGGCGTCAAGGGCGGCCGCGACGGCGGCGCGAAATTCCAGGACGCGCTCAAGCTGTTCACGCGGCTCGTCAACATCGGCGACACGAAGTCGCTCGCGACGCATCCGGCATCGACGACGCACCGCCAGTTGTCGCCGTCCGAACTCGCGAAGGCAGGCGTGAAGGAAGAAACGGTGCGGCTGTCGATCGGCATCGAGCATATCGACGACCTGCTCGCCGACCTCGATCAGGCGCTCGCGCAGCTGTGACGCGAAGCGGGCGTGCCGACACGCCCGCTTCGAACGTCTGCCCTCGAGGCGGCTTCAAGACGTTCACCCCCCGGCCGATGTCGGGGCGACGCCCGGCACGAAACCGTCGTACGCCGCAGCGCCTGCTGCGACGTCGCGGCCGTCGGATACGTGTCGACAATGTGCGTGGCGTTGACTGGGGCCGCGCCCTGGTTGCGCAATGCACGCCGCCAGTTCGATCGCATCTTCGCGCGACTGGCGGCTGCCGTGGTCGGCCAGCACGTTCAGCGCGCTCACTTCGTCGCACGGGGTCAGTCGTAGTTGCTCGTTCAATTTGCGCGATTGATGCGATGCGGTACCGACCTCGCTGCTCTCCGACGAGCTCACCTCCCGCCCTGCACCTGGTATCGGCATGGCGGCGTTTCGCATCGCGCAGAAGCGCATCGCCGCGCATTCTCCGGCACGCGCCCGGCTTGCTCATCATCAACATTTCGTTGCTCGTCGCAAACGGCACATGGGGCAATCACCGCAACCGAACAAACAAGCTCCAATTGCCGCTGATCAGACAATTAGTCTGACGCCTTGACAGTCGATTTTCTTATCGACCCATTCAACTTTTTCCAGTCCGATGAAATTGTTGCCACGCCTGTTTCGATCGGCAATTTAGGGCTCGCAAACATTTGCGCCGACGCAGAATCGACATTCCACGCCGCGTCCCATGACGGCGACGCGTTGTTCATCGAAGTGTTCGTCAGCACGCGCCACGAGCGGCGGCCGAAGACCTGCCTAACAGCCTGAACGTGGAAGCCGATAATCCGGCGCAAACGTTTTTACCAACGAATCTGTTTCATGAAAATCGGCACCAGCGGTATATAACCCCATGTGCCGCACGGCCGCGCCATTCGATTTTCCTGCCATCCGCTCGAGCAGTTACGTCGCGAGCCGGCGGCCCTGCCGGAACCTTGAAAACACGCCGTTTGAATCAGGGGATAAACCCTGCCTTCAGAAACACAGGGCGGCGCCGTAAACACGACGAGCAAGACACTCAAGCCGTTCGACGCGGCCGTTGAATTCACAACCAACCCGACCGTCATGATCGGCGTGTCGCGCAGCAACATGCCCGTCAACGTCCGCAATCCGTACCTCGGTCTGTCATTCATTATCGCGCTGGAAGGCAGCTTCCCGTCGCGCGGCTGATCGCGACCGGGCTTCAATCATCAGGCGGGGCCGGTGCGGCCCCGCAGCCGGCCGCACGGCATCTGGCAGGTAGCAGCAGGGAGAGCATCGTCATGAAGATCATCAAGCAGTGGTTCGCGCGCCAGAAGCAAAACGCCAGCCAGCCCGGCCCGCGCATCGCGGCCTCGCCCCTGTTGCTCGCCCTCGAGCCGCGTGTCGTCTACGACGCATCGGTGGCCGCCGTGGCCGCCCAGCCGCATGCCCACGAGCACGCGCCAGCGGAAGTCATCCATCGCACCGAGGCGCATATCTACACGCCCGCGGTCGGCACATCGAATAATGCCGCTCCCAACGCACCGGCGGACAAGCCGCAGAGCAGCGACCCGATCTCGCCGTTCGCGCAGAACCGCCAGCAGGCACCATCGACGCAACGGGAAGCGCAACATGCCGCCACGACCGACGGCAGCGCCGCGATGTCGGCCGCGCAGACCGAGGTCGTGTTCATCGACCCGAGCGTCGCGAACTACCAGGTCCTGATCGCCGGTCTGCCCGCCGGTACGCAGTACGTGGTGCTCGACGCGAAAACCGACGGCCTCGCGCAGATCGCGCAATACCTGCAGGCCCATCGCGGCGTGGAGTCGATCAGCCTGCTCTCGCACGGCAGCGACGGCGCGATCCAGGTCGGCTCCACCTGGCTCACCAACGGCGATCTGTCCGGCTACAGCACGCAGCTCGCACAGATCGGCGCGGCGATGCACGCCGGCGGCGACTTCCTGATCTACGGCTGCGACGTGGCCCAACAGGCCGACGGTCAGGCACTGGTACAGAAGATCGCCGGCATCACCCACCTGAACGTGGCCGCCTCGATCGACGCGACCGGCTCGGCCGCGCTCGGCGGCAACTGGACGCTCGAATACCAGGTCGGCAACGTCCACACCGCGCTGAACGAATCGGCCAGCGCCCAGGCGCAGTTCAACGAACTGCTCGGCGTGACGACGGAAACCTACGACAGCGCGGCCGCCGACAACTTCGCGGCGATCGGCCTGTCCCAGTTCACGCTCGACGGCCTCGTCTACACGTTCGACCAGCCCGGCAACACCTACGCCTACAACGCGTCGAACTCGCCGTTCCCGAGCGACATCTCCGTGTCGCCCACCGACGGCGTCCTGGACATCAACGCCGACGGCGCCTCGACGATGAGCAACGTCACCATCTCGCTCGCCAACGGCCACCAGTTCAGCCTGCAGAGCTTCGACCTCAGCTCGTTCAACGGCGACCTGTACATCCAGGCCACCTACGCCAACGGCTCGAAGAGCGCGCTGGTCCAGCTCGCCACGGCCGCGGTGGGCGGCTTCACCGGCACCGTGTCGAGCCAGATACAGCTCGGCAGCGCCTTCAACAACATCGTCTCGTTCTCGCTGATCGACCAGAACGACTCGGGCAGCTTCGAGCCCACGCTCAACAACCTCGCCTATACCGACAACGGCCCGTCGGTGACCACCAGCAGCGGCAGCGCGTCGTGGAGTTCGAGCGACAACGGCGTGGGCGGCACCGCTGTGGCGGTGGACCCCGGCATCACGATCTCCGACCCCAGTTCGGCCTCGGCAAGCACCGCCACGGTCCGCATCACCAACGTGCAGAGCGGCGACCAGTTGTCGTTCGTCGCGCAAAACGGCATCACCGGCAGCTACAACAGCGCCACCGGCGTCCTGACGCTGACCGGCAGCGGGTCGCCCAGCCTCGCCAGCTGGCAGGCCGCGCTGCAGTCGATCACGTTCTTCAGCACGCAGGCCTCGCCCAACCTGTCCACCACCACCCGCACGGTGTCGTTCGCGTTCAACGACGGCACCGAGGCGAGCAACGTGGCCACGCGCACCATCACCGTCACCTCCGTCGACCAGACGCCGCTCGTGACCGAGGGCGGCGCCACCAGCACCAGCTACTTCGCCGGCTCGGCCGCGGTCGCGGTCGACGCCAACGTGCACGTCAGCGACGCCGACACGCCGACGCTGACCTCGGGCGCCGTCACGATCGCAAGCGGCTACGCGACCGGCGACACGCTCGCGTTCAACAACTCGAACGTGACGCTGTATGGCAACATCATCGGCAGCTACAATGCGACCACGCACGCGCTCACGCTGACGTCGGCCGGCGGCACCGCCACCGTCGCGCAATGGCAGAACGCTTTCGACGCCGTCACGTTCGCGAGCGCGACGGGCACGACGGGCGGCACGCGCGACATCACGTTCGCCGTCGGCGACGGCACCAAGACCAGCGCGCTGCTGCATCACAGCATGGTGGTCACGGCCGGCCCGACGGTCAGCACCGACAGCGGCTCGGCGCAGTTCGTGAGCGGCGACAACACCACCTCGACGCCGGTGGCGGTCGACCCGGGCATTCTGCTCACCGACGGCAGCAGCACGACGCTGGTCAGCGCGACCGTCGCGATCACAGGCAACTTCCAGGGCAATCACGACCAGCTGCTGTTCACCGCCAATCCGGCGACGATGGGCAACATCAGCGGCGCGTACGACGGCAGCACGGGCGTGCTGACGCTGACCGCGGCCGGCGGCGCGTCGCTGCTGCAGTGGCAGAACGCGCTTGCCTCGATCCAGTTCACGAACGACCTGGTGGTGCCTTCGTCCAGCACACGCACGGTCAGCTTCCAGATCAACGACGGCACGCTGACCAGCTCGACGGCCACGCGCAACGTGACCGTGACGGCCACCGACCAGACGCCGGTGATCGGCGCCGGCGGCAACACCGTCTCGTTCGTGGCCGGCGACAACACCGCCTCGACGGCGGTCGCCGTCAACGACGCCATCACCGTCGGCGATCTGGACGGCGGCCCGCTCCAGCAGGCCGTGGTCACCATCACCGGCCATTACGAGGCGACCGACGTGCTCGCCTTCAACAACAACAGCACCGCGCTGTACGGCAACATCTCGGCCGTGTACGCGAACGGCACGCTGACGCTGACCTCGTCGGGCAACCAGGCCACGCTCGCACAGTGGCAGAACGCGCTGCGGGCCGTCACCTACGACTCGACGGCCATTACGCCGGGCGCCCTCGCGCGCACCGTCAGCTTCGCGATCAGCGACGGCACCAAGACCAGCACCGCGGCCACCTCCACCGTGACCGTCGCCGATACCGACCAGACACCGGTGATCGGCGGCTCGTCTGGGAGCCTCACGTTCACGCAGGGCGACAACGTGCCCAGCACGCCGGTCGTGATCGATTCGGGCATCACGGTGTCCGATCGCGACAACGCCACGCTGACCCAGGCCAACGTCGTGATCGCGAGCGGTTACGACGCGAACGGCGATACGCTGCTGTTCACCAACGACGGCTCGACGATGGGCAACATCACGGGCGCGTACTCGAACGGCGTGCTGGCCCTCAGCTCGGCGGGCGGCACCGCCACGCTCGCGCAATGGCAGGCCGCGCTGCGCTCGGTCCGCTTTACCGATTCGGCCGCCACGCCGGACGGCACGCAGCGCGTCATCAACTTCGTGATCACGGACGGCTCGAAGGTCAGCACCAACTTCCAGCGCACGATCAACGTCGTTCCGACCGACCAGTCGCCGATCGTCACCGACAGCGGCGGCACCACCACCTTCGTTTCGGGCGACAACGCGCCCTCCGCCCCGGTCGTGGTGGACGCCGGCTTGACGCTGACCGACTCCGACTCGGCGACCATGGCGTCGGCCACCGTGGCGATCACCGGCAACTTCCACAGCGGCGAAGACGTGCTCGCGCTCGGCAACGGCGCGTTCGGCGACATCCAGGCGCATTTCGACGCCGGCACCGGCACGCTCACGCTGACCTCGGCAGGCGGCTCGACCGCCGCCCAGTGGCAGGCCGCGCTGCGCTCGGTCACCTACACCGACACGGCCGTGGTGCCGCAGACCGCGAGTCGCACCATCAGCTTCAGCGTCAACGACGGCACCAAGTCCAGCGTCGGCTCGAGCAAGGTGATCGTGGTACAGGCGACCCATCAGACGCCGCTGGTCGGCGCCTCGGGCAACAGCGTCGACTACCTGACCGGCCAGGCCGCCACCGCGATCGACAGCGGCATCACGCTGACCGACCGGAACGTGAGCGGCTCGACGCTGGTACCGATGTCGATCACGGTACAGATCACCGCGGGTCTGCAAAGCGGCGACACGCTCGGCATCAGCGTGCCGCCTTCGACGCTGACCAACGGCATGAACGTCAACTACGACGCGGCCAGCGGCACGCTGACGATCAGCTCGACCGGCGGCACCGTCGCGCAATGGCAGACGGTGCTCGACAGCCTGCAGTTCTCGACCGGCGCCAACGCCGCGCTCGGCACGCGCACCGTCAGCGTCGTCGTCAACGACGGCGTGAAGACCAGCTCGCCGCTCGACTACAGCGTCAACGTGATCAGCTCGGCGCCGGCGCTGGGCACCTCCAGCACCGGCAGCGCGAGCTTCGTGGCCGGCGACAACGCCAGCGCCGCGCCGGTGGCGATCGACCCGAACCTGACCGTCGCGGACCCGCTCGGCAACGTAGTCGACGGCGCGGTGATCGCGATCACGGGCAACCTGTATAGCGGCGAGGACCGGCTGTCGTTCAGCAACGACGGCCTGACGATGGGCAACATCACCGGCAGCTACGATACGTCGACCGGCATGCTGACGCTGACCTCGGCGAACGGCTCGGCCACGCTCGCCCAATGGCAGGCCGCGCTGCGCTCGGTGGCCTATAGCGACACGCAGGTCACGCCGAACGACGCGACGCGCACCGTCAGCTTTTCGCTGAGCGCCGGCTCGCAGTTCAGCAACGTGCTGACGCGCACCATCGTCGTCACGCCGACCGAGCAGACCCCGCTGCTGTCCACCAGCAGCACCGGCAGCGCCGCGTTCGTGGCCGCCGACAACGCGGCATCCACGCCGGTCGCGATCGACACCGGCATCGCGGTGACCGACCTCGACAATGCGACGCTGGCCGCGGCCACCGTGCAGATCGGCGCGGGCTTCCACGCCGGGCAGGACGTGCTCGCGTTCACCAACGACCGCGCCACGATGGGCAACATCACCGCCGCCTACGACGCCGCGCACGGCACGCTCACGCTCGTCTCGGCGGGCGGCACCGCCACGCTCGCGCAATGGCAGGCCGCGCTGCGCTCGGTCACCTACACCGACACGGCCGTCACGCCCGACACGGCCACCCGCACCATCGGCTTCGCGGTCAGCGACGGCACCAAGACCAGCGTCGCCATCACGCGCGACGTGACCGTCGCCACCACCGACCAGACGCCGACGCTCTCCACCACCAGCAGCGGCCCGGCCGCGTTCGTGGCGGGCGACAACACCGCATCCGTACCGGTGACGATCGACGGCGGCCTCACGCTGAGCGACCTCGACAATGCGACGCTGGCCTCGGCCACGGTGCAGATCGGCGCGGGCTTCCATGCGGGCGAGGACGTGCTCGCGTTCAGCAACGACGGCACGATGGGCAACATCACGGCGAGCTTCGACGCCGCGCACGGCACGCTCACCCTCGTCTCCGCGGGCGGCACCGCCACGCTCGCGCAATGGCAGGCCGCGCTGCGCTCGGTCACCTACACCGACACGGCCGTCACGCCCGACGCGACCACCCGCAGCATCGGCTTCAGCATCAACGACGGCGTGAGGACCAGCGCCGCCTACTCGCGCGACGTGAGCGTGGCCGCCACCGACCAGACGCCGCTCGTGGGCTCGACCGCCAGCGGCAGCACTGCGTTCGTGTCGGCAGACAACGCGCCGTCCCAGCCGGTCACGGTGGATTCGGGCATCACGCTGTCGGACCGCGACAACGCGACGCTGGCCTCGGCCACCGTGCAGATCGGCGCGGGCTTCCACGCCGGGCAGGACGTGCTCGCGTTCACCAACGACCGCGCCACGATGGGCAACATCACCGCCGCCTACGACGCCGCGCACGGCACGCTCACGCTCGTCTCGTCGGGCGGCACCGCCACGCTAGCGCAATGGCAGGCCGCGCTGCGCTCGGTCACCTACACCGACACGGCCGTCACGCCCGACACGGCCACGCGCACCATCGGCTTCGCGGTCAGCGACGGCGCCAAGACCAGCGTCGCCATCACGCGCGACGTGACCGTCGCCACCACCGACCAGACGCCGACGCTCTCCACCACCAGCAGCGGCCCGGCCGCGTTCGTGGCGGGCGACAACGCCGCATCCGTACCGGTGACGATCGACGGCAGCCTCACGCTGAGCGACCTCGACAACGCCACGCTGGCCTCGGCCACCGTGCAGATCGGCGCGGGCTTCCACGCCGGCGAGGACGTGCTCGCGTTCAGCAACGACGGCACGATGGGCAACATCACGGCGAGCTTCGACGCCGCGCACGGCACGCTCACCCTCGTCTCCGCGGGCGGCACCGCCACGCTCGCGCAATGGCAGGCCGCGCTGCGCTCGGTCACCTACACCGACACGGCCGTCACGCCCGACACGACCACCCGCAGCATCGGCTTCACCATCAACGACGGCGTCAAGACGAGCGCCGCGCTGGAGCGCAGCGTGTCGGTCACGGCGACGCACCAGACGCCACTGCTCGGCGTGGACGGCACGCAACTGAGCTATACGGCGGGCGGCCGCGTCACCGTCCCGGTGTCGGTCGGCGCCGGCATCACGCTGACCGATCTGAACGCCACGGCGCCCACCACCGCCACGATCGCCTTCAGCGGCGCCTTCGACGCCCAGCACGACGTGCTGAGCTTCGCGGCAGGCGCGGCCACCGGCGACATCGCCGCGAGCTTCGACGCCGCGCACGGCACGCTCACGCTGCACTCGGCCAGCGGCAACGCCACCTTGGCGCAATGGCAGGCCGCGCTCACCGCGGTCGGCTATCTCCATACGCAGGCCGAGCACACCGGCAGCACGCGCACGCTGGTGTTCACGGTCGGCGACGGCGTCAAGACCAGCGCGCCGCTCACGCGCACGCTGACCATCGTCGGCACGGCGCAGCCGGTCGGCACGCCGATCCTGCCGCAATGGGTGCTGCCGCACGACCAGAACGGTCAACCCGACCGCGAGCAAACCGGCGCCATGCCGATCGGCCTGCCGCACGCCGCGCCGCTGCTCGCCGACGACAGCCTCGGCCAGTCCGACGGGGTATCGAGTCCGCTGATCGTGCTCGATGCATTCGGCGCGACCAGCCAGCGGGACGTCGGTTCGATCGGCACGCGCGACACCTTCACCTTCGCGAGCCACGGTGCGCGCGAGCGTTCGCTCGGCGACACGCACGTGCGGCCGCTCGATTCGCTGGTACCGGCCGGGATCGAAGGCGCGACGCCGGCTGCTCATCCGCTGGCGCCGATCGACGTGCATCCGCTGCATCGTGCCGGCCAGGATTTCGCGGTGAACGTGCGGACGCTGGTGCAGACGCCCGCCACCCGCGACGCGCAGGCGCCGGGCGCCGACGACGCGGCCGTCACCGCCGTCACGCTCGCCAACGGCGCACCGCTGCCGGCGTGGCTGCACTACGACGCGCAATCGGGCGTACTCAGCGGCAAGCCGCCCGCCGGCGTGCACGACGTTCGGGTCACGCTCGTGCAGCGCGATGCCGCCGGCAACCTCGTGCGCCGCGAGGTGACGATGCGCTTCGACGCCCACGGCAACGCCGCCGGCAAGCCCGCCGAACACGGCAAGGGCAACGGCCACGCCGTCGCGCCGCACGCGCAGGCCGCGCCCCTCGCCAAGCCCTCGCTCGCCGCCCAGTTCGCCAATGCGCTGGCCACCCTGCACGTCACCGGGGAGCGCCGCTCATGACCTTCGCTTTCGCCCGTTCATTCGCCCATTTTTCCAAGAGACCCCTCGACTTGAAAAACAAGACGCTCCGGGGACGCGCACCGCGTCCCGCATTGCTCGCGGCCGCCGTGGCCGTCGTCTGGCTGTCCGGCTGCGCCATCAAGCCGGTACCGTTCACGGATGCCGAGCGCGCCGCCACCGCCCACACCGACCGCACGGCGATGTTCGCCGACCAGCAGCCGGTGACCGGTCCGATCACGCTCGACGAGGCCATGGCGCGCGCCGTGCGCTACAACCTCGACCATCGCCTGAAGATGATGGAAGAGGCGCTCGCCCAGCGCCAGCTCGACCTGTCGAACTTCGACCTGCTGCCCAAGCTGACGGCCGCAGCCGGTTACGCCAACCGCAACCACGAGCTCGCTTCGTCGTCGGAAGGTCTCTACACGCACGACCAGTCGCTGATTCCGTCGTACTCCACCGACAAGAACAGCCGCACCGCCGACCTGAACCTGTCCTGGAACATCCTCGACTTCGGCGTGAGCTACTTCGAGGCCAAGGAACAGTCCGACCGCGTGCTGGTGCTCGAGCAGCGCCGCCGCAAGGTCGTGCAGCTGATGATGCAGCAGGTGCGCGAGGCCTACTGGCAAGCGGTGGGCGCGCAGCGCCTGCGCGATCGCATCGAGCCGCTGCTGACCCAGGCGCGGTCGGCGCTCGACGATTCGCGCCGCACCCAGGCGCAGGGCCTGCGCTCGCCGCTCGACACGCTGAACTACCAGCGCTCGCTGCTCGATCTGATGCGCCAGCTCGAGGCCGTGCGCGACCAGCTCGAGGAAGCCAAGCCGCGCCTCGCCTCGCTGATGAATCTCGAGCCGGGCAAGGACTTCACGCTGGCCGCGAGCAGCGACTTCAAGGTGCCGGCCTTCGACATGGCCATGCCGAAGATGGAAGACATGGCGCTGCAAC
Organism: Burkholderia sp. B10; assembly: GCF_004368385.1. Taxonomy (NCBI): domain Bacteria; kingdom Pseudomonadati; phylum Pseudomonadota; class Betaproteobacteria; order Burkholderiales; family Burkholderiaceae; genus Burkholderia; species Burkholderia sp. B10. The sequence continues at coordinate 85,967 of NZ_PQMX01000023.1, forward strand.
GCCGCCCCGAGCTGGTGGAAGCGAGCTACAACGAGCGCATCAGCGTGAACGAGACGCACAAGGCGATGGCCAAGCTGCTGCCCGGCATCGAGTTCAGCCTCGGCGCGCACTTCGACAGCAACAGCTTCCTCGTGTACAACGCCTGGCGCACGGCCGGCATCAGCGTGAGCTGGAACCTGCTGAACCTGCTGAACGCGCGCAACATCCGCGGCACGGCGCAGGCGCAGCTCGACGTGGCCAAGATGCAGCGCATGGCGCTGAGCATGGCGGTGCTCACGCAGGTGCACGTGGCGCGCAGCGAGCTCGCGGCGAAGACGCGCCAGTTCGACCTGTTCAAGCAGATGAACGACGTGGACGGCCAGATCCTGCGGCATACGCACAACGCCACGGAAGCGAACGCGCAGGGCAAGCTCGAGGAAATCCGCAACGCCACGCAGGCGATGATGTCGGAGCTGCGCCTGTACCAGAGCTACGGCGAACTCGAAAGCGCCTATGGCCAGATGCTCGCCACGCTGGGCCTCGACCCGATGAGCGACAAGCCCACCGGCTACGACCTCGCCGCGATTCGCAGCGCGATCACCGCCTCGCAGCAGCGCTGGGACGCGCTCGCCAAGGGCGGCGACCCGGCCGCCGTGGCCCC